>JAGYNX010000111.1 GCA_018399855.1 Spirochaetota bacterium | reverse complement strand
ATAATAATGATGGTTGTAAGTGTTCCTGTTTTAACGTATACTGTAAAAAAAGATTCTCGAGGGGACCGATGAGAAGAACCTGGATAATAGTAGCTATAGTATATATTTTCATATTTTTACCCAGCCTGAATGCCAGGCCGGTTAATTATTACCTGGATATTGCGTTCAAAAAAAATCCATCTCTTAATGCACAAAAATATGAGACATCTGCTGCCGGAAATGATTATAAAAGTGAAAGCATTTTTAAAAATAATCCAGCCTTCAACCTGGCCTATTCAAATGTGCCTGTAAGTGAGTGGCCATCACTGGATGCTCACGCCATGTCCGGGATCAGTATAGGTGTGTCACAGTTTATCGCCTCACCATGGGAAGATTATTATAGAAAACAGAAAAGTTACGCGAAATATTTATCCGCGCGAGAATCACTGCATGAAGCAAGAAACATGCTGGCACTGCAGGTACAGTCTGCCTATCATTCACTAATGTTTCTTGAAAAAAAGAAACTGGTTCTTGAAGAAAACCTGCAGCTCCTTAAAAACATCGAAAACCTTGCCGCTTCACTGGTCTCAGTTAATAAAATGAGCAGTTCCCATCTTCTTAAACTAAATGCAGATACGGCCCGTATTCAGAACAGTATAATAGAAATTGATGCGGATATTCAAACTGCCATAAGTGATCTTTCAAGACTTTGCGGTTATGATAACCTGGAGTGGGATGTAAAAAAAGAAGAGGTTGCAGGCTGGATACCAGACAACCCGTCACCTTTAGAAAACGAGTCTTTTGACTATACCTATCATCCAGTATACAGGAAACTTAAGGCGTTATATGATGCCCAAAAAGCTGCACTATCACTTGAAAAAGCAAACCTGACACCGGGAATCACCGTGGGGTTTGATTACAGGATAAGGCAGGAAGTCGCTGGGAAAGACGAAGGAGAGGATTTTGTTTCAGTGATGGCTTCCATTCCCGTCCCCCTTTTCTATCCTTTGAAGGAGAAATACAGAATAGATGCACAAAAGCAGAGGCAGAAAGCTTATCGTGACCAGGTGAACAGTGTTATGCTGCAATTACAGAATAACTGGAATGGTGAACTTTCCCGTTTTAAAAAGCTGCGGCTGGCTTTCAGCAATCATTCAAAGAAAATCGTGCCGGGATACATGGCGGCATACAGGGCGCAGGTGGGCTCACTGAGTTCTGGAACCATAGCACTTTTGGATGTGCTTGACTCATACAGGATGTACCTTGACGCCTCTATCGCAGAAGCGAAATTATACCGTGATCTTGTACACAGCAAACTGAGGATTGAATACCTGAGAAACAATTATCCTTTGAAAAGCACTCTATCTGAAAAAAGAGGGGAGGACATTCATGCGAAGTGATTTTAACACGAAAACGGTACTGCGTTTTCTCATGATAATAGTATTTATTACCACATCACTGTTTCTCATTTCATGTTCCGATGAAAAGAATGGGGATAAGGAAGAAGGATACTATACATGTTCCATGCATCCCCAGGTAATAAAGCAGGAACCCGGTGATTGCCCCATATGTGGCATGAAGCTTACGTTTGTCCCCTCTGATAAGAAAGATGAATCAAAAGAGAAAGATGATAAATCCCACGAAGGTCACAATGGCCATGAAGAAATGGGAAAGATAGAAAAAAAGGATGGTTCGTTCAAGTTTTCTATCGGGTCGAAATTGATACAGCGGGCGAACGTATATACGGTTCCTGCAAAGAGAAAGACATTTACCAGGGAGTCAGATTACTCAGGACACGTTGACTACAACGAAGACCCCAACCGCCTGGTGGTTATTAATACCAAGTATAACGGATGGATAGAGAAGCTGTATGTTACCCAGGAAGGAAAGTATATCAAAAAAGGTCAGCTTCTGATGGGTGTATACAGCCAGGAGATACTTGCAGCCAAGGAAGAATACATAACAACCTACCAGTCGCTGGTAAATATGTACAAGGCTCAGGATAAGGATGTTGCTGATGTACTGCACGACCCAATACTGAAGGCATCACGGAAAAAACTTTTGTATCTTGATGTTCCAGTGGGTCAAATTGATACTATGCAGAAAAAAGGTGAAGCCGGGCGTCTAACCTATTATCGTTCACCTATTGCCGGGGTGGTAGTAAAGAAAGATGTTATTCAGGGTGAATTCATAAAGGAAGGTCAGGAACTTTTCCGCATCGCCGACATGAAGATATTATGGGTGTTTTTTCACGTGTTTGAGAAAGACCTTGATTATATAAAGAAAGGACAGCGGGTAAATATAACCTGCAAGGCCTACCCCGATAAATCATGTAGTGGCAGAATTGATCTTATATATCCATACCTCGATATGAAAACCCGGGATATAAAGGTGCGGGTGGTGGTGAACAACCGTGGAGGTATATTAAAACCCGGAATGTATGTAAAAGTTTCTGTTGAGTCCACCATGCCGCGAAAAGTTGTTACCATTCCCGAACAATCGATAATCTATTCAGGTGAGAAAAACTATGTGTTCGTGTCACACGGGGACGGTGAATTTGAAGTAAGGCCGGTTGTTGTCTTAACCCGTTCTGACGGCAGGGCGGTCATCAAAAGCGGCCTGAAAGAAAAGGAAATGGTGGTTGCCAACGGCCAGTTCCTTCTTGGTTCGGAAGCCTCACTCAAGGAAGCCATGGAAGAAGGACAAATGACAGGTCATCAGCATTGATACTGTATATATAAAACAGGACAAGTAATACTATGAGACGGATAATAGAGTGGTGTATTGACAACAGGCTGCTGGTTCTAATCTTAACCGTTACAATACTTTTACTGGGTATATGGAGCCTTACGCAGATCAAGATGGATGCCATACCCGACCTGTCGGATACCCAGGTGATTATTCAGACCAATTACCGGGGGCAACCTCCACGAGTAATAGAGGACCAGGTAACCTATCCTTTGACAACGAAAATGCTGTCGGTTCCTTACGCGAAGACGGTAAGGGGATACTCATTTTTTGGTTTCAGCCTGGTGTATATTCTTTTTGAGGACGGCACAGACCTGTACTGGGCAAGAAGCCGTGTACTTGAATATCTGAATGCCATGCAGGGAACCCTGCCCGAAGATGTCACGATGGAGCTGGGGCCTGATGCCACCTCTGTGGGGTGGATATTCGAATATGCGCTGGTTGACAGTTCAGGAAAGCACACGCTTGCCGATCTTCGTGACCTGCAGGATTTTGTTTTGAAGTACGAGTTAACGTCTGTAAACGGTGTCAGCGAGGTGGCCTCCATAGGAGGGTTTCAACGGCAATTTCAGATAGAGGTGGATCCCTTTTTGCTGTACCAGTATGATATATCAATAGATGATATTGAGAAAGCTGTTAAAAAATCTAACATGGAAATGGGTGCCCGTCTTTTCCAACAGGCCGAAACGGAATACATGGTTCTTGTAAAGGGATACATACAGTCTATTGAAGACTTGAAAAGTATTCCAATACGATATTCACATGACGGGGCGGTACTTAAACTTGATGACGTGGCCCACATATCTCAGGGGCCGGACATACGCAGGGGACTTGCCGATCTTAATGGAAATGGCGAGGTGGTAGGCGGTATAGTAGTAATGCGCCAGGGGGAGGACGTACCCCGTACCATTGACCGCATCTATGATAAATTGAGTTCACTGGAACGATCATTACCTGAAGGTGTGCGTGTCGAAGTAACATATGACAGGTCTGAATTAATTTCTGATGCGGTTAAAAATCTTGCCACCAAGATTGTCGAAGAACTTATCATTGTATCAATTATTATTATATTCTTTCTTTTGCATTTCAGGTCTTCACTGGTAGCACTTATCATACTGCCTCTGGGGGTACTTACTTCATTTCTTCTTATGCACGCGCTGGGTCTTACCGCAAACATCATGTCAATGGGGGGCATCGCCATCGCCATAGGGGTGATGGTTGACGCCAGTGTTGTTATGGTTGAAAACACGCATAAACACCTCGAAGAGCTTGAAAAGGAACACAAGAAACTTACTGATGACATGTACTGGACCGCCGCTAAAGAGGCAACCATAGAGGTTGCCCCCGGACTGTTCTGGTCAATGATAATAATTGTTGTCAGTTTTCTTCCGGTGTTTGCCCTTCCCGAGCAGTCCGGAAGGATGTTTGTTCCACTCGCTTTTACAAAAACCCTGGCAATGACAGCCAGTGCTGTCTTCGCGGTGATATTGATGCCCGTACTGATCGGATACTTCGTTCGGGGACGTATTGCGTCAGAAGAAAAACATCCGGTGAGCAGGTTTCTTATTCGTTGGTATTCTCCCGCGCTTACGTATAGTCTGAATCACAAGAAAAGGGTGATCATTATATCGGTGGGTGTACTGATGTTAAGTCTCATACCCATATTTGGCATTAAGGTGCCTTTTACGGATCATACCCTGTTAAAACCCATCGGTTCGGAATTTATGCCACCCCTTGAAGAGGGTGACCTCTTGTATATGCCCACAACTATACCGGGAATATCCGTATCAAAAGCACGCGAATTGTTGATCAAAACCGATAAACTCATTAAAAGTATACCAGAAGTAAAAAAGGTATTTGGTAAGGTAGGACGTGCCCAGACAGCCACCGATCCAGCACCTCTCAGCATGATAGAGACAACCATACTGTTAAAAGACAGGTCACAGTGGCGTGATGGTATGACCATGGATAAAATTATTGATGAACTCGACAAAACAGTGAAACTTCCCGGCCTGGTTAACGCGTGGACCATGCCCATTAAAACCCGCATTGATATGCTTTCAACAGGCATCAAGACACCCCTGGGTGTAAAAATTATGGGTGATGATCTTGAAACCCTGCAGCAGTTAACGGGGGTACTTGAAGGGCAACTGGCAAAGATTCCGGCAGTTACCTCGGTAATTGGTGAAAGGGTGCAGGGGGCCAATTATGTTATTTATGACATCGATCGAAAAAAGGCGGGTGAGTACGGGTTGTACATACAGGATATTCAGAAAGTATTGACTTCAGCGGTTGGGGGAAGGCCTGTAACAAACATCATTTCAGGGGTATATCGATGGACTGTTAATATCAGGTACCAGAGGATCTACAGGGAATCAATTAATGCCCTGAAAAATATATATATCCCCCTTCCTTCCGGAGGACAGATCCCGGTGTCTGCTGTGGCAGATATACGAATCGAGAAGGGGCCGGGTGCTATCAAGACGGAGAACGCCCGTATGACATCATGGCTTTACGTGGATACGAAATCAGGTGATATCGGCGGGTTGGCGGATGAGCTGAAGAAAAGTATCAACAGGCTGATAGCAGAAGAGAAGATTGAATGGCCCCCGGGTTATTCATACATGATAAGTGGTCAATACGAGCAGATGAAAATCGCGGCCGAAAGGATGAAACTACTCATTCCGCTGGTTATACTGATCGTTTTTGTGATCCTCTTCATTCACTTTAAAAACGCGTCGCATCCTGTCTGGGTTATGTCAACAGCCATATTCTTCGCACCCCTTGGTGGATTATGGTTTATGTATCTTTCAGGCTACAACAGGTCTGTTGCTTCTGATGTAGGGTTTATCGCCCTTATCGGGCTAGCCGCTGAGACAGGTGTTATCATGCTTGTATATCTAGATGAGGCATACAAGCGGTACAGGGCTGGAAAGTTTTCCAGTCTGCGGGACGCTGTTATGCATGGGGCAGTTATGCGCGTTCGCCCCAAAATGATGACAGTGTTGACTACCATGCTGGGGTTATCACCTATCTTTTTTGGGACTGAGCCTGGCAATACTGCCATGCGTAGAATTGCATCTCCCATGGTTGGTGGTCTTGTTACATCGACGATTGTAACATTAATTCTCATACCGGTGATTTATGAATGGTGGTATGAGAGAAAAAGAAGTACTAATTAAAAATAATAGGAGGACGTACGAATGAAAAAAATACTTATACTGGTGATGGCGGTTACGGTTGCCGTGTCATTTTCCCTTGTTTCATGCAGCAAGGATGGTAGCGAAACAATGGAAAAAGAGAAAATAACCTATGGTGATGAAAGTGGACAGACAACGTGTCCCGTTATGGATAATCCTGTCAACAAGGATGTGTATGTTGATTACGAAGGAAAACGTATATATTTCTGTTGTGAGGGTTGTATTGAAACGTTTAAGGAAAATCCTGAAAAGTACATGGAAAAACTAGAGGATGTGAAACTTGATGATGCTACTGGTTCATCATCATAATAAAATAATACATGTAAGAACCCCATTTAAAGTCAGATTTAAAGTGGGGTACTTACATCATATAATAAAGGAGAATAAGCATGAAGTTGCTTTACTTGATAATAATACTCATGGCAAATGTCCCTGTTTTCGCGCATAATCATCATAATGGTGGCTGGTGGAACAGGGGCATGTGGCCCTTTCATAATTACGGCTATGGAGGTTTTATAATGTGGATTATCCTGTTGATTATAGTTGCCCTGGGCATCTATTTCTTTATACAGTATTCAAAAAGCAGGGGGCT
>JAGYNX010000110.1 GCA_018399855.1 Spirochaetota bacterium | reverse complement strand
GTTATCTGAACCATGTAATCCAACCGGATCACCATGAAACAGATTTTGATAAAATAAAGAATTCAGACCCAAAAGTGGAATTTCCATCGAAACATAATGGAATCTTCCCCAATTCCATTTGTCCATGTAAGGGCCCAGTGATTCATTCATAACCCGTAACGAATGCAGGAATGCCCGATCAAAGATCATATCACGTGTTTCTGTTTTTCTCAGTGTGCGGATATCATCAAAAAAGACTGATCTTTCATCTTCAAGCATCCTGAAAAAACCATCCTCCACCAGGTAAAAACATGATTGCAAATCACCTGCAAATTCCGGCATTTCATCACTGAATATTTCCTTTACCAGTTGAGAAGTTATACTGTGATAGATGGTAGCGGCAATGGAACCCTTCTCCATCCGGTAATCCCAGTCATTGAAATACAACCGGGACAGCCTGGCCGAAGTAACAGGCATATTTTCAAGACGGGAAAGGTAAAATGGAACATACTTTTGAGCCACATTGGATCCATTATCCAGTAGAATTGCTTCTATCTCTTTGGGGACGCCATGCTGCATTGTATCCAGCAGTGTTTCCATCCTGTTGAATTGTCTGCCTGCGTGCATTACTGCTGCCTGCCTGAATTGATATGGAAATGATTGTACATAATCCGAGCCAGTAACTACTATACCCAACGATGTGAAACCGCTGAGATAGAAATCACGGTATCGTCCAGCCAGGTAAGAATCGGAACTATCCAGTATAACATCCTTTCTGCCGCCTGGCAGGGGAACCTTGCCTGTATGAACGGTATAATTGCCATCAACATCCTGAAACAAAAATACCGACGGCATCATCCCTGACCCTCGAATTTTTTTCATTGCTTCAACAGTAGAACCGGCAAATGGAATTCCGAATAATGCTGCAATACTTGCCGCATCCGGGTACAGGGCATTAAGGACGACCGCCTCGCTGAGCATACCTTTATCGGTATACCCGCATATCACAGGTCCCTGCTCAGTCGAGAACTGCTGGAACACAGTGGTATTTGATTCATCAGCATCTTTTCCCTTCTTGATAATATCCATCCTGGATAAAAAATCATGCCACCTGCTGTTTTTCAAATACTGGTATGTATCATTAATTTTTCGAATAGGTTCCCTGGAAAAAAACTGCGTATCAACCGCCAGTGAAAAGCTTACGTAAGAAAAATGACTGGTTACACCTGCGAAAAAGAATGGCATGCCTGCATACGTATATCCCTGTATACGCTGATCTGCAACCTCCACTAACACCGGGTACCATGCTGGATACATCTTCATGGGATGTTCATAATTTAAGGCAAGCACCGAGACTTTATCCTGTGTAAGTGATGGGGGTATGGCGAATGCCATCCCCCTCCTGCCAAAGCCGAATGGTCCGAGGATTTCTCTCAAAGAGTCTCTCACTTTTCTGAGATATGTCACGGCATCAACATCTTCTTTGTCATACACGAACAGCTGGGCATTCGGGAGGAAAGACCTGGACATCTCGGATCTGAACTCATCGCGAACCGGGAAATGTATCTCCCTGTTGGAAAGAAATGAATTGCTCCATTCAAGAAACAGCATAAGTGATACGACATCTGATGATGTCCAGGTATCCTCAGGAATGGTACTTGTGATCACCAGTTCATTGAGCTTTTTCTTCTTAAAATGGTTAATACCGCCGGCATACGCGTCCAGGTATTCACGACTTTGCGCATCCAGTTTCTCAATAAGGGTAACAGCTTTGTCAGAAAGCCTTAATGAACGAAGAACCCTGTCCATATATATCTTGTCTTCACCGGTATATTCGCAGTAACGTCCCCGGGCAAGCAGACGGAGCATTTCCATTGACATTATCCGGTCCTGTGCGTGAACAAAGCCAAGCGCGCAATATGCATCACGCAGGTTGTTTGCCCGTATATACGGGATACCCGAGCCATCACGCTGAATTTTTACCGGGGAATCAACATCAGCAGATATTGTACCGTCATAGGAGGCAGAGTCCCAAATAAAAATTACTCCTATTATGGCCAGCATTATAATTACAAGCAATACTGCACCCGGAATAACAAGATATCTTCGTTTCACCCTGTCCCCTCCCCTGTCTGTTACATTTTTTCAATATTAAAACGTAAACTTGAGTTTTCCCAGTCTTTCTTCAATTTCTTCAAGCACCCTTTTTTCATCATACTCATCATCCGCTTCGAAAGTAGCTGAGAACCGGGCAAAATGACCCGCGTCGTCCCATGGAACCGAAGAGATCAGGCATTCCTTTATCAGGAACTGGGAAAAATCTTCAGCAGTATTAAACGTTATGCCACTACTTGTTCCAACGGGCACCTCTACATACAGGTAAAATGTACCACCGGGTAGTTCAGCTGAAAATCCCAGGCGCTGGAATATTTCAACAAGCGCGTGCAGCCTGCGCCTGTACTTTTTCTTGATTTCTTCTGTAATTGCCGGGTTATCAAGAGCCACTATCCCGGCTTTCTGAATTGCCTTGAACTGCCCTGAATCGTTGTTGTCCTTTACGTTGGCAAGTGCACTTACCACCAGCGAATTACCAGCAACAAATGCCATTCTCCATCCTGTCATATTAAACGCCTTGGACAAAGAATGTATTTCTATTCCTACTTCTTTCGCTCCTGGCACGGACAGGAATGAAAGCGGTTTTGTTTCATAGGTAAGTGCAGCGTAGGCAGCGTCCTGTATTACAATAACCCTGTTCTTCCTGGCAAAATCCACAACATCCCTGTAAAATGATTCTGTTGCGGTAACGCCCGTGGGATTGTTGGGATAATTGATTACCAACACCTTCGCACGTTTGAGTATATCATCGGGTATCGCCCCCAGGTCTGGAAGGAAATTGTTTTCCTTGAGGAGGGGTATATTATATATTTCCCCTCCATACCACGCGGTATGGGTGCCAAATACAGGATAGCCGGGTACAGTCATCAACGCCACATCCCCTGGATTAATGAACGCGGAGGGCAGCATGGCAAGTGCCGGCTTTGAACCGATAGAATGCACTACTTCATTCATGGGATCGATACCTTCCACACCGAATACATCTTTCAAATATTTTGCCGCTGCAATCTTGAACTCGTCGATACCGTTATCGGAGTATCCCCGATTTTCAGGTTTCTCAACTTCCTTCTGCAAGGCTTGAATCACAATATCATAGGCTTTATCATCGGGTTCACCAACACCCAGGTCAATAATAGACATTCCCGGGTTTTTCTCCATTGCCTCCCGCTTTGCCCTCTTGATCTTTTCAAACTTGTAGATCTTATTCTCTTTACCAAATTTTTCTCCGCCGATTCTGTCAGCAAACAGGTTCTGAATATACGACTCCATATTTCTTATTTTCCCTCCCTTATTGAGATGTTCGCATTTAATATTTCAATCTTCGTATAGCTGTCATCCAGAAGTGTAAAAAATCTCCCGAAATCACCAACTACATCAATTTTTGATTTACCAGGTATTAATTTAGAGATTGTCTTTACATCTTCCTGATTATACCAGTCTTTTGCATACACGTAACATTCAACAGATTTTCCATTATACGGTACAGCAACAACTACGCTGAAATTATAATCAATATTTGTTGACCCCACAACATCTTTAACGAGAACTCCTTCAAGCTTCACACGTTTCTTCTTTAATTCCTTCCTGATCAACTCAGCCCGTGCAGGATTTTTTGCCTGGTCAATATTCTGCTTATATTCGATGGCCTTATTAACTTTTATAGTTTCTCTGAATAATCCACAACCACTTACGAAGAGAACGGTCACAAGAACTGCTATTATACCTTTTTTCATCATATCCTCCAATGTTGTTTCAATTGCCGTACTTATACATGGTACCTGCATATTTATTTGTCAAATAATCTTTTCAGAATCTTCACTTTTCAGTCTAAATGTCCTTTTTTTTCTTGACAGTTATAATACAATGTTTTTCTAGTAGAATTGTTGCTTCTCCATTCTCTACCATATATATTATCTCATAACATCATCTATTCCGTGTCGGGAGGGAAAATGTATCATGATCCAGTTCATATTATCGGATCTTTACTTGTGGTAGATGATGACCCAACCATCTGTAAAATACTTACAAAGATCCTGACTGAAGACGGGCATTCTGTTGATTTCGCTTACAATGGAAAAGACGCGATAGAACTGATCAGTAAAAATGAATACGACATTATCGTATCCGACGTCAAAATGCCCGGTGATCTTGACGGCATGGAACTTTTAAACGAAATAAACAACATTAAGCCGGACACTGACGTCATCGTTATAACAGGATATGGCTCCATAAACGATGCTGTTGAATTCATGAAATCAGGCGCCCTGGATTATATCGTCAAGCCGATAAATCATGACCACCTGCTTATAGTTATTCAAAAGGCGCTTGAACGAAAACGTCTTATCAAGGCCGCACGTGAACGTGATTATTACATGAAAATTTCCCTTACAGATGCATTAACCGGCCTGTTTAACCGTAAATATTTCATGGATGCTCTTGAAAAGGAGATTCAACTATCCAGCAGAAAAGAACGCATTTGCAGTTTAATGATGCTTGATATTGATGACTTCAAGAAGGTGAATGATACACATGGACATCAACTTGGTGACAAGGTATTGCATGAATTCGCCAAAAGGGTACTGAAGGCATGCAGACGTTATGACACGGTTGCCAGATATGGAGGTGAGGAATTTTCAATAATACTTCCCGGAACCCCCATTCCCGATGCTGAAAAAGTCGCCTGCCGTATCGTATCCAGCCTGGGGGAGGTCCCATTTGACGGCATAGAAAAAGGAATTACCGCATCAATCGGCATTTCCAGTTATCCTTCTCATGCTGTTGGTGTTGACGAAATGATTCGTGCGGCGGACAAGGCCCTGTACTGGAGCAAACAGCAGGGTAAAAACAGGTATTCGGTCTACTCTGGTCAGATTGAATCCCTGTTCCGAAATGTTTCAATCAACTGACATATCAATATCTTCTTCAACAGACTCAATACCTGCTTTCCTTTTTTTATTCGTATATGCATCAATCAACCAGTACATTTCCCAAAAAGTGAAAAACAGTGTAAGCAGGATAGGTCCGATAATAACGCCGGGAAGCCCAAAAGCCTGGATGCTTCCAATGAGAAGAAAAAAGAAAATAAGAGGGTGAAACTTCAATTGTTCACCAAACACAACAGGTTTTACCAGGTTTTCAAGTAACAGGTACCAGGCAAGACACCAGATAGCTACCACTGCCGCATTACCAAATTGACCCAGCGCAACCAGGTACAACACCGCGGGCACCCATACAAAAGTAGTACCTATAACCGGGATCAATGAGAATATTGCCGCGATACTCCCCCACAAAAGCGGCATACCTACTCCACCTATAACAAACCCGACACCTACCATTGATCCCTGAAGCACCATAATTAAAAGATTACCGGCAAGAAGTATCTTGATTACCTGACGAAGCCGGTCAATTACATCCATTTCAATATCATCAGGGAATGGAAGAATCCTGTAAAAGGGCTCTTCAAGTCGATACCCGTCCTTGAATAGAAAGAACAGTATCAATAACATAAAAAAGAAATCCAGGGCGAATTTTATAGAAAAGGAAAGCAGCCCGGTAAGGTTTGAAAAGAAATTAAGCGACATTCTTTGCAGGTATGCCACTATCTTTTGCATTATTTCTGTTTCTGATATATTCAAAAACCCAATTAGCTCTTGTGCCATGTCACTTTTATGCAGCAATTGCTGAAAAACAAGAGGATCAAATGATTGCTGTAGAAAAAGATAAAATGCATATGTCTGGTTTGCAAGTGCAACCAGCAGAATAAAGAGCGGCATAAGAATAACAGCGATGAGGAAAATTATCAACACTGTTGAACAAAGAAGCCTGATTTTAAGATATTTTAAAATATAATCCAGAAGTGGCTTTAAACCCATATAGAATATAATAGCAAAAAGGAAGGGCCAGAAATAATAGCGGAAAATATACCCGAGACTGGCAATTACTATTAAAAATAATACCAGGAATAGTATTTTTAGTCTTCTATTTTCAGAAACGGTAAAATATGATTCTCTTTGTTCCATAATGTTTAATTGTAATCGGCCTGAGCAAAGCTCAGGCCGATTCGCAATGGGTCTTATCAGCTAACCTCTACTGCGATTACTTGGTGAGATAGTGAGATAAATCAGTTGCAATTCTGTTAATGGCATGATCCAGGTATGCTTCATCAGATATCTTTTCCCGATATTCACTGACCTTTCCAGATATGCCTTCACGTGGTCTGTTTTTTATCTCACGATCATCCTTGTTCATGAGACGTTTCATATAGTTACCCCTTATTTCGGTCACCTGTCCCTCCTTGAACAGGTTAGCTGACCTGATTAATGGATCGGTAAAAAGGGGCATGTTATTTAACGATTCTTATAAATTCGTGGAAAAATATGCAAAGTATGAGGATAAATACCAGATTATCTCACAATATCCTGTATCCATTGCACAGTTCCG
>JAGYNX010000011.1 GCA_018399855.1 Spirochaetota bacterium | reverse complement strand
CTGGGGTATCCCCAAGGAGCTTGCCGAGTTTACATCTGTGCAGCTTGACAGTCGCAGGGAAAGGGTGGTTGTACATAAAGACGGCACAATGGTTCTTGATGTTGTGCTGAAAACCAGGGTTTTTCCCTTTCCTGTACGAACCAGGTATTATCCTTTTCCCCTTGTGCAGAAATATGATCGGAACACATTCTTTACAGAATTTAATGGACGGGGTCGTGGACGCCTGGCAGTCATAGAAGAGATGCAGGTGAACCATGAGTATTTTCCGGATATTGCGAAAGTGAAACCATTAGCAGTGGTGCATGTTGAGGATTTCTCAATTGAATTTCCGGTACCCCGGATTAAAAAGCAGGAGAAATGAAATGAAGCTGGATAACAAGAGAATTTTGCTTACGGGTGCCTCAACCGGAATAGGTAAAGCACTCCTGGAAGAATTAAAAAAGTATGATGTAAAAATTGTAGTGGGTGACCTCGATCCCGATATGATTGAAGATGTGCCGGGAAAGGTGATGTCCATGAAGTGTGATGTATCCAGGGCTGAAAATCTTGATCTTCTGTTTTCATACGCTATGAACGAGATGGAAGGGATAGATATTTGTATTGCCAATGCCGGGTTTGCCTACTACGAGGTACTTGACACTGAAGACTGGGAACATATTGAAAAAATATACAGGGTAAACGTATTTGCCCCGGTATACTGCATGGAGAAGATGAAAAGCATACATGCTGATAGTGAATATACTGTTGCCGTTACCGCGTCGGCCATGGCTAAATTACCTTTGCCCGGATACGCACTGTATTCTTCTACCAAGTCAGCTATAGACGCATTTGCCTATTCCTACAGGTTCGAGAAAAACCCTAAAGCCAATATCTGCATAGTGTATCCCATAGCCACGAAAACAGAATTTTTTAGAACCGCTGGTGAAGATACCCCGGTTCCTTTTCCTGCCCAGACTTCAGAGCATGTGGCGCGGTGTATTGTAAAGGGTATTCGGAAAAATAAAAAATCAGTGTATCCTTCCAGGTTGTTCTATTTTATTATGCAGCTGGACAGGATTCTTCCATTTGTACTCTTTCTTTACGCGAAAATTGAACAGAGAAAAATGAAACGAACTATTATGAAAGAGAAATAAGGGATGTATAAAAGATTCAATAATGACGATGATGTTGTTGTTTCATCCAAAGCCTTTCTTTTTGACCTTGACGGGACATTGCTTGATACGCTGGGTGACCTGGCTGATTCCATGAACGCGGTGCTGGCGGCACGGGGCCTCCCCGTCCACCCCCTTGATCAGTATCGTTATTTCGTGGGAGACGGTATGCGGGAACTGGCACGACGGGTTTTGCCGGGGAAGGCACCCGCAGAAGACATAATTGATCAGCTGGTAGAAGAGATGCGGATTGAATACGGGGCAAGATGTTATGATACCACTGCCCCGTACCCGGGTATCATCACCATGCTTGAGGTTGCGGCAGCAACAAAGAAGCCCATGGCAGTGTTTTCCAATAAACCACATGATTTTACCACGCAGATGGTGAAGAAGTTTTTTCCTGATATACCCTTTCACATGGTGCTTGGTGTTGGTGGGGATGTTCCACGAAAACCCGATCCTGCGGGGGCCCTGAGGATTGCCCGTGAAACAGGGATTAACCCTGAAGAGTTTTTCTATCTCGGGGATACGGCAACTGATATGCAAACGGCGGCAGCGGCAGGGATGTTTGCAGCAGGTGCGGCATGGGGATTCAGGGACGAAGATGAACTTCGTAAAAACGGGGCAGGCATCGTGCTGCAATCGCCGGATGAAGTTACAGAAATTGTGAAAAAAATGCTTCAATAAAATACACACATTATAAAAAAAATATATTGAAATATTGTATCATCTCTGCAAGATACCTGCAACGATTGATTAGTCGTAAAGGGAATCGTCTTCCCGCAGGATATGTGTACAGGCAATATTATGAAGAAAAGTAAACCTGACAGTATTGATTTAATGGTATCACTTCTTGACCACCTCAATGAAGCAGTGGCCATATGTGGTAGAGATGGTTCAATGGTGTATTTTAACCGGAACATGAATGCATTTCTGGAAGTTAATAAAAACCGCATGCCGACTTTGAAGAATCTGGTGGAAAAACTACGACTTGATAACGATGCGGCAAACAGCATCGATCGATATATTCGTGAAGCTCCCCGTAAGGTTCCCTATTCAACTACTGTCCTTTTTGAAGACGAGGGTGGATTTAAAAGCTGGTATGATATTATCGGCGAAAATCTTGATGAGAACCATGTGATGATCTCCATTCGTGACGTATCCGATAAGAAGCTGGCCAGGGAGCTCTTGCGGTTCAGGGTTGGATTTGAAAGGATTGTTACCCATATATCGACTTATTTTATCAACCTTGACTACAGTGAAATAGAGAACGGGATTGTTGATGCCCTTGAGAAGATAGCAGTTTTTTCTGAAGCCGATCGCGCCGGTGTCTATTTTTTTAACCACGATTGCAGTATCATTGAATCCGGATACGAGTGGTGCCATGATGATGTTCCTTCCATAAGAGACGCCATGGTGAGTATGGCCGGAGAACAGGTTCCCTTTCTGTCAGACAGGATTCTGGCAAAGGAAACAGTGTCATGTAAATCTATTGAAGATTTGCAGACCCCCCGGGACCAGGCTTTTATTAAACAGTTGCCAATTAAATCATTTGTGCTGGTACCGGTGGTAAGCAGTGGTCATGTGCGGGGCATCATCGGCCTGAGTACAGTGTACAATGAAAAAAACTGGCATGGTGATATTATTACCCTGATGAAAATGGTGGGAGAGATCTTTGCCAATGCGCGAGAGCGTAAACAATCTGATGAGGACCTGAAAGAAACCCTGCAGCAGTTGCGCAAAGCTATGGGCGGGGTGATTCAGGCTATGGCGTTGACCGTTGAATCACGGGATCCCTATACCGCTGGTCATCAGCGCCGGGTTGCAGACCTTGCACGGGCAATTGCGGGTAAAATGGATCTTAGTATTGATGAAATAGAGGGAATACGGTTGGGAGGGATCATTCATGATCTTGGTAAAATATCGGTTCCCGCCGAGATACTCAGTAAACCGGGAAGGATAAGTGAACTTGAATTTGAAATGATAAAGAGACATCCGCTTACTGCATTTGATATTCTCAAGACTATAAAATTTCCCTGGCCACTGGCACATATCGTTCTGCAGCATCATGAGAGGTATAACGGATCAGGATATCCATACGGTCTTGCCGCTGAAGAGATAAACATGCATGCCCGGATACTGGCAGTTGCAGACGTGGTAGAAGCAATGGCCTCTCACCGTCCATACCGGCCCGCACTGGGTATTGAAACCGCACTTGAAGAGATAATAACAAACAGGGAAGTATTATATGACCCTGAAGTGGTGGATGCTTGTGAAATGCTTATCAGTTCTGAGGGGTATTCTTTTAAGTAACCAGGGTTAATCGAGATACTGCTCAAACAAAAAAACCATCCCCGCATATGGGATGGTTTTTTTAAAGAGTGTTACATACATGGTACTACGTGTACTTGGGTTCCTTGTAAGAATGCATATCATGTACTCCCCCTTCAATCTGGGCTGACATTGACCGCATCTCAAATCGCAACTCGTTTGAATACAGCTTCTGGTGTAAAATATCCACGCTTTTAGCCCCCATGTCCTGAAATGAATGCTTCAGTCCCTGTATCAGGTAGGGCAGGTAGTCAAGGAGGGATCCCTTATCAACAACAGCACCTGAAACTCCCTGGGCTACCAGTATCTTTGCATCTTCTGAGAAATAGCGCTTGGATCCCCCTTTTTCGAGTGCTTCAAGAGAGGCCATACCCCGGTACCGCTTTAACCGGATTCCATTCTCGTAAAAGTATTCACCCGGCGCCTCTTCGGTTCCGGCGAGCATGGATCCCATCATTGCGGCGGATGCGCCGATAGATATGGCCTTGGCCAGATGTCCCATATTGGCAATGCCCCCATCAGCAACAACGGGAACTTCATATTTACGGGAGTATTTGGCGCAACGGTAAATTGCTGTTGCCTGTGCCCTGCCTACAGCCATGGTGGTCTGGGTAGTGCATATTGAACCGGGTCCCATTCCAATACGTAATGAATCTGCTCCTGCCCGTATCAGGTTTTCACATTGTTCTTCGGCAACTACATTGCCCGCCATGACATCAAGCTCGGGATAGGTCTTTTTAATATATTTTATCATCTCTACCTGGTACACCGAGTTTCCCTGTGCGGAATCAATCACCACAACATTTACGCCGGCTTTCACCAGTTCATGCAGTCGTTCCCTGGATTCATCTTTTGTGGATATTGCAGCACCAACCATGAGCTGTTTTCTTGCATCTTTGGATGCACAGGGATACTCCCTGTTGGTGAGCAGGTCGTTTCTGCTCATGAGGGCCACAAGCATACCTTCATCGTTGACTATTGGAAGTTTCCCCTTTTTAGAATTTTTAAGAATGTCGTTTGCTTCTGAAAGGGTAATCCCTTCGTGGGCGGTAAGAAGATCGGTGGTCATTACCTCTCGTACAGTTTTTCCCCTGTCAGGTTCAAAATCTACATCCCTGTTGGTCACGATACCCACCAGGGGGGAGTACAGGCTGCCATTCTCAGTTATTGGTATCCCGGAAAAGCCGTATTGTTCCTTAATAATATCGATATCATGAATTGTATGATCCGGTGACAGAACCACGGGATCCATAATGAAACCGTTCTCAAAACGCTTTACCTTTCGTACCTCTTCAACCTGTTCTTCCATGGTATTATTGTAGTGAATGATACCGATTCCGCCAAGCAGGGCCAGTGTTATTGCCATTTTAGATTCGGTAACCGTGTCCATGGGGCTGGAAACGATGGGGCGTTTCAGCATGATATTGCGGGTCAATCTTGATTCCAGCTCTACATCTTCGGGGTTAAAGTCGATGAATCCCGGTAAAATGATGAAGTCATTGTATGCGATGCCATGAACGGTATCAAACAGTTCCTGTGCACTGAATCCGTCTTTTTTTGTCATGGTTTACTCCTGTTGATAGAATAATAGCATGTGGGGTTTGAAGCTATTGGTTTATACAAATGTAGCTGCTAATTGGCATCTTTCAACAAGAATTTGCAATAATATTTCTTGTAAATGATATATTAGTACATGTATTTTTCTTGCGAATTATGTACACTCTGTCAATATAAATAAATACTGGTATTATATCTATTGCCACGGGAAAGTGATGAGGAAGGAAACATGGGAACCTGTAAACGATGTGGTCAATGCTGTCAGGATGTACGGCTGGCTGAACCTCCGGAATTACTGAAAAAAGCCTATGAGTATTGGCGAAAATCAGCAGAGGTGGATCCGGGTTTTTCAGAGATATACCTGATCTATCCGATGTTGGTGTTCAAATATGAAAATGCGTCTGAAGACCTTCCCTACCATTACTACTGCAAGCATTTCACCAGGGATGTTGATGGTAGTCCGGGCTGTTCTATTTATGAAATCAGGCCCCGCATGTGCAAAGAGTTTCCATATTATGATGAGGTAACCCATCTTAACAGGGATGAACCGCTGAGCCCATATGACGGTTGCGGGTATAACGAGGAATAGATGATTGATGCTGTGGTTACATTCGCGGCGTTTTTCGGGGGGATGTTATCCTTCCTGGTTGCTGTTGGACAGCTGGTAGTCACCTATCGCAGGCTGGAGAACATCAACCTGGCGGTTCTTTTCACCTGCGTGGGGCTTATTCTCATGCAATATGGATTCGTCCTTAATGATAGGGTATTTCAATTGCCTGGAATTATGTCTTTCCATCTTACTTTTTTATACCTGGTTGGTCCCCTTTTATTTTACGCGTATTACCTGGTTGTGCGATTTGAGGATTCCCTTCCCGTGAGCAAATTGCTATACCTGGTACCGGCTATGGCTGCATTGACCCTGGATATCCTTTTTATATTACAGCCGGAAATATTTAAAAAGATGGTAGTTTCCGGTTTATTCAGCGGAAATATGTCTATACCCATACTTTCAATTCGAATTATTGTACTGGGAGCCGCGGTACAGGCTTCACTGTACCTTGGACTGCTTTTGAAGAATATCCTTATATTCTGGAAGTTTCGCGATTATACCTTTATTACCACAATCACCCTTATATATATTATTGTTTCATCGATTTCCCAGATACTCATAGCTGCGGCATTCATTACGGGATTAATAACGGTGTTGCAGGTCAGCGTGGTATTTATCACATTGTTGCTTATGGGTACATACCTTGTGGGGCAGCGTCACCCGGAATTTTTACAAATATTGATAAAGGAAGCCCGAAAAAAACGTTACGAACGATCACTTTTGAAGGGATATGCCACCGACGAACTTTGTTCCAGGCTGCAACAACTAATGGATTCTGAGCGGGTTTACTCCCATGAGGACATTACACTGAAGCAACTTGCAGATGAGCTGCACCTGACGTCGCATCAATTGTCACAGTTATTGAATGAAAAGTTGAACATGAACTTCAATACATTTGTTAATCAGTTCAGAATACGTGACGCCAAGCTTATGCTTATCAATGAACCTGACAGGTCGGTTCTCTCTATTGCATACGCGGTAGGGTTCAATTCTAAATCATCATTTTATGATGCCTTCTCGAGATTTACCGGGAAAACACCTCAAAAATACAGAAAGGACTATAATTCTGGTAGTAAATTATAAATCAGGTCGAAATTGGTGTTCTGTCATGATAAAAGAAAGGGTATAACAAAATTACGTAAAAATTTTAATATTTAAGAAGATAACCTTTTTTTTTGTGGATTCGTTCAAAAAGGGGCAAAATATATATATATGTCAAAATGATGAAACCAACACCGTTACTTTACGCTATTTGTTGTAAGATCTTCCGGGAGGATGCAGTATGGGAATTCTTTTTTACGCGTTGATCAGTTTTATCTCGTATATGGTGCTCACCGCCGGGTCAGGGCAAATACTACAGTTATGGTCAATTGAAGAGCTGTGTGCCGGTATTGGTATCAGCATTTTTCTGGGAATACTGTGTCATAGAATACTACCCCGGCCTGTAACCATACAGGTTTTTAATCCAATTCGATGGATACTGGTTATTCTCTATCTTTTCGGTCCATTTTTTTTGATGCTGCTTGTGGCTAACATTGAAGTGATTTACAGGGTACTTTCCGGAAAGATTAACCCTGCCATTGTGAGGGTTGAAACAGGCCTGAAAAGTGAAACGGGTGCGTATATACTTTCCAACTCCATCACACTCTCACCTGGTACACTTACTATTGAATTAGAACCCGACACCCATGTTCTTTATGTACACTGCCTGAACTGGAAAAAAGAAAAGGGAGAAAAGGCTGAACCAGGGGATGTCTCGGGTGTATTACATTTTTTCATTAAGAAGATATTCGGTTAAAGGAGCACAATTCATGGAAAACATGCTTCTAATCTCTGTACTGTTGCTGAGCGTATATATACTTCTAATCGTGATCCGAATCGCCTTCAGCCATAATGTACCCGAAAGGATCGTGGCCCTTGATACCATCAATACAATGATAATAACCATGATGGTTGTCCTGGGTGCTGTTGAGCGTAAGGCACTGTACATAGATATTGGTATTGTGTATGGGATCATCTCGTTTATCGGTACCCTGTATATTGCTCGTTACTTAATTGATGTGGGGAAATAATGGATACTGTTATTTATATTTTGCTGGCTACAGGATTATTTGTAAATGCCATGAGTATCGTAGGCATACTGCGCTTTCCTGATATGTATACGAGACTGCATGCCGCCACCAAGACAACCACCTTCGGGGGCATTTTCATGGTGATTGCGGTGATTCTACACAGTGTGATGATCTCTGACGCTGCCAGTACTACTATCATCATACACGCGGCTGTCGCCCTGGTGGTGGTAATATTTACCAATCCGATTAGTGCCCATGCCATCGCAAGGGCTGCATTAATTGAAGGTATAAAGCCATTCGGTGCGAAAATTAACGAGTTTAGCGATAAAAAGAAGAAAGAGGCTAAGGGATGATTTCATCGGTAATATTTATACTCCTGTCAATTGTCATGCTTGTCACCGCTGTTATCAGCCTTTATTTTCGTGACCTGCTGGCTAGTGTTGTCAGTTACTCGGTAATGTCACTGGTGTTGACGGTGATGTTTTTTCACCTTGATGCTCCTGACGTGGCAATTGCTGAGGCAGGAATTGGCGCGGCACTGACCGTTTGTATTTTTGTTATTGCAATCAAGTTGACCAGGAGAAGAGAAGAATGAGACTGGCAAGTTTTTTATCACTGGTACTTATCGCCGCATTTTTGTTCGTGGGTATTCTCAGGTTACACCCGGTAGGGGAGCCGCTGGGAAATCCTGATGTTTTTAAGGACAGGGGAGATGCCATTACAGATATTAAAAATGTCGATACCATGGATGATTATTACCTGCGAAATGGACAGACAGAGACAGGGTCTAACAACCTTGTTGCAAGCGTGGTCTTTGACTACAGGGCTTTTGACACGCTGGGTGAGGCCACGGTGCTTTTTATTGTTGTATCAAGTATTTCAATGCTGTTTTTTACCATGATCAAGCGGAAGGGCCCTGAAACAAGCGGGGTAAGCAGGATTGGTGAATTTCCCGGTGGAGTGTCCAGGGTTATCACCTTTGGTTCTTTTCTTCTGTATATCCTTATTATAACTTTCGGTATATACCTTGTGGTGCACGGTCACCTGTCGCCGGGTGGTGGTTTTCAGGGTGGAGCGGTAATGGCCTCTGCAACGGCTCTGCTTTTGATTAGTTCTCTTATGACCAGGAATGTTCAGAAAACTAAAAAAATATTCTCCTTTTTTGAATCATTGGGATTAACCCTGTTTATAGGCATTGGTTTTGTGGGGATTGGTGTTTCGTTTTTGTCCAATTTTCTTGCCAATGGTAATCCTCTTCTCTTTGGGAAAGCTATAGCTTTCGGACCCAATCCCGGCTACCTGGTATCGGCAGGTACACTGCCACTGCTCTCCCTGGCCATTGGTATGGAAGTATTCTTCGGATTGAGCATAATCCTGGTGACCATGTATCACGCGGCAAAAGATGAATAGGCTGGAGAATTTGCTATGACAGATTTCTTTCTATACGTGACCGTGGTGCTGCTGATCTTTTTTGGAATGGTGGCACTGATATATAAACGTAATTTGATCAAGATCGTGATCGCGTTGAATATAATTGAGGCCGGTATCAACCTGTTGTTTATTGCACTCGCCTACCGTCCCAATGGTACGGCTCCCATTTTTACCCTTGCCCCGGCACTGGGTGAATTGAAGATGGTACTGCCTACCCCCCAGGCGCTGATCCTTACTAATATTGTGATCGGGTTTGGCACAACCGCACTGATGCTGACGCTGGCCATTTTGACCTATCAGAATAATCATACCCTTGATATTCGCAAGTTGAGAGGTGTAGAGAACAATGACTGATCATATTCCCGTATTGATAATTGCTCTTCCCCTGCTCACCGCTTTTATTTTGCCAATTGTGGGGATGATTAATACACGTCTCCGAAATATTCTCGTATTTTTGGTTATCGCTGCAGTCAACCTGATGCTGATCTCCCTCGTACAGCGTGTGTCCATTGGGGGTGAGGTGCTTCATTACGTGGTAGGTGCGGCAGACCCTCTTCAGGTTATCAGGGAGGGGCTTGATTTCCCAATTCGTATTGTGCTTAAAATTGACGGTTTTTCACTTTTTATGGCATTGATTTCTGGTGTTATTACCTTCGTGGTATTTTTGTTTTCATTGAGTTATATCAAAGAAGGGGAAAGGAAAAACTATTACCAGTTGCTCATGCTGTTGATTTTTGTCGGCATGCTTGGCATGGAGTTCACAAATGATCTCTTCAACTTTTTCGTGTTCCTGGAGATACTTTCCATAGCCTCGGCGGCCCTGGTGGCGTACCGTACTGACAGGAAACATCCCCCCTATGCAGGGTATAAGTATATGCTGGTGAGTGCAATCGCCACCAGTTTTCTGCTGATGGGTATTGCCCTCTGTTATGCCCAGTACGGCTCATTTAATATTGATTATATTCATGGCATGATGAAATACACCCTGCTGGACAAGATGGCACTGGTATTCATGCTTGTACCCCTTGCCATGAAAGCAGGGGCAATACCGATGCACATGTGGGTACCCGATACCTACTCGGAGGCACCGGCCCCGATAAGCGCACTGTTGAAAACAGCCAGCATGGCAAGCCTCTATGGTCTTTTCAGACTTTCGTTTTCCCTTTTCGGCAATCCACTGGAAGGAGGGGGGATGAATTATCATACTCTCGGATGGATTATCATCGTAATGGGTGTACTCTCAATGTTCGTCGGGGTTACCATGGCCCTGGTACAGAATGATGTGAAACGCCTCATGGCCTATCACGCGGTGTCACAGACAGGATACATGCTTCTTGGTGTCGGCGTGGGAATTGCGGTACACGCACAGGCTGATGGAGGCAGCGCGTTCAAGCTTTTTGGAAGGGTGGCCATGATGGGGGGCATCTTTCACATGATGAACCATGCATTCTATAAGGGTTTGTTGTTTCTCACATCAGGGGTCATGGCCCGAAGGTTTGGCACCCGGGATCTGAATCGAATGGTTGGGCTTGCCCACCGTGATACATTTACCACTGTTGCCTTTGTTATCGGTGCGCTGGCCATTGCCGGAATTCCCCCCTTGAATGGTTTTTCTTCCAAGATATTGCTGTATGAATCGGTGTACCAGTTCAGTCCACTTCTGTCCATTATTGCCATATTCGTGTCAGTTCTTACCCTGGCATCATTTATGAAGGTTTTTTACAGCGCCTTCATGGGACCGGAAAGAAAGGACATGATAATTGATGCCACACCTGTTTCAAAGGGAATGATACTGGGGATGAGCATACTGTGTGTACTTGTTGTTGGATTCGGGCTGTTTCCCGACCTTGTAGTGGGCACGATAGTAGAACCGGCAATTGAAAGCCTGGTAACAATACTCTAAATAGGAGTAATGAAAAGAATATGTTTACCGTGGAAAAAATATTTACCCAAAATACAGGTATTATCTGGTATCCGCTGCTGCTGGTAGCCATCTTCCTGTTGCTTATATGTATACTCTGGATATGGGGCCGCTATTATTTTAGAAATGACTATAATAAAAATACCGCCCAGGTGAAACCTTTTAACTCGGGGAACCTTGATGAGATCAATTATCCCATTCGCTCGGGAAACCTGTACTGGGGTTTTAAGAAGGCCCTCGAATCATATTTCACTTTCATTGAGTCGCTGCACAAGGGTGACCTGAATGACTACATGGTATGGCTGTTTCTGTCAATAGGTGTTGTGCTGCTACTTGTAAGCGGGGGATTGTTATGAGAATACGGAAAATGAAAAAATCTTTTAAGCGCTCTCTCTGGGCCTTTCACATAAATACGGGTTCCTGTAATGCCTGTGATATCGAGATACTTGCCACTCTTATGCCCAGGTATGATGCTGAACGGTTCGGTATAAAGCTTGTTGGCACCCCACGTCATGCCGACGTACTTCTCGTCACGGGACCTGTCACTGAGAAAATCAGGGACAAGGTAATTCGCGTGTATGAGCAGGTACCCGATCCAAAACTTGTAATCGTTATCGGTGGTTGTGGATCCACCACGGGAGTCTACCAGGAATCATACGCAGTGACCGGGCCCGTGGATAATTGTATACCGGTAGACGTGTTTATTCCAGGATGTCCTCCCCGACCGGAAGCCATCCTGTATGGAGTAGCCAGGGCATGGGAAAAACTTGAAAAAATAATGAAAGAGGGAAGTAAAAATGCATCCTGATGATATAGTGGCACGATTCAGCAGTGAATTAAAGGGACATTTTACCGCGTCAAGAATTCAGGAGACTGCAGAAGGTCTTGATGGATCAAAAAAAAGGGTACGACTGTGGTTGAGCATAGATCGTGATGTGTTCCACAGGGCGGTTTCGCTTTTGAAAGAATTCGGGCCACCCCATATATGTACACCCATGGCATCAAAAGAGTATGGTGATACCATTGAGCTTATATATCCATTTACCATGAATTATGCAGCAGAGCCTTTTGGTGAGCTGGTTGTAATTCTGGTTGTGGATATTCCACGGGATGATTTGAGAATTCGAAGTGTGTGTGACCTGGTACCTGGTATTTTGTATATGGAGCGTGAAACAATGGAAATGCTAGGTATTATTATCGAAGACATACCCGATCCCAGGCGGCTATTTACCCCCGACAGCCTGGGGGATACGTATCCCATGCGGGATTAGAGGGGTGAGGCATTAATTATTACATGGAGTTTTTGAAAAATGGACAAAACAATCACGTATCCATTACAAATAGGACCAACACATCCGGCATTTAAGGAACCCGTACGGTTTTCCTTCAAGGTTGAAGGAGAGCGGGTTGCCGGTGTTGACATAGACCTGGGGTATACCCATCGAGCTATTGAAGTTATTTCCAAAGAACGAAACTTTATTCAGACGATTTACCTGCTTGAGAGAATATGCGGTATATGTTCAGTATCCCATCCCATGGCCTACTGCATGGCTGTTGAAGACGCCTCGGGGATCGAGGTTCCTCCCAGGGCCAGGTATATACGAACAATAATTGGAGAACTGGAACGAATGCATTCCCATCTGCTCTGGGCAGGGGTTGCAGCACACGAGATAGGATTTGATACCCTTTTTCTGTATACATGGAACATACGGGAGAAGGTGCTGGACTGTCTTGAACAGTTTACGGGTAACAGGGTGAATTATGCCATGCTGACCATTGGGGGTGTAAGAAGAGACCTCACCGATGATCTTATACCGGTAATAGAGCAGACCCTTGAATATTACCTTGAAGTATACCAGAGAACGTCGGAAATACTTCTGGATGATCAGAGTATACGTTACAGGTGTGAGGGGACAGGAATTCTCACCTATGACCAGGCGGTGGCACTGTGCGCGGTTGGTCCCACAGCCCGTGCTTCCGGCCTTGCCAAGGATGTGCGTGTTGATTATCCCATGCTTGCCTATCCTGATATGGACTGGCTGAAACCGATAACCCCCCTGGATATCGGTAAGGAACCTGCAGGTGATGTATATGACAGGATGGTTGTCCGAGTGCTTGAACTTAAGCAATCTGTAGATATTATACGCTTCTGCCTGGACAATCTTCCGGAAGGACCAATCGCGTCCATCAATGGTTCCATTAAAATTATCAACAAGCTTAAGAAGGTGCAGGGAGAAGGAATAGGCCGTTACGAGGCCCCCAGGGGTGAAGTAGCCCATTATGACATCCTGGATATGAGTGAATGCCCGGTACAGATGAAGGTAAAAGCTCCAACTTATTCCAACGCTTTTGCGTGGGTTCCCATGCTGCAGGGATCAGAAATTGCGGATATTCCAATCGTTATCGCTTCTATTGATCCCTGTATCGCATGTGCAGATCGTATGACCATTCTTCGGGATGATGGGGCAACTGAAACGTTGAATGCCGAATACCTTCACAGTTTAAGTGTAAACAAGATGAAGGAGGTCAAGTCCAGATGCAGTGGTTGATATATATTTTCCTGATACCCATGGTTGTACTTATCGGCGGTGGAATTATCGGGCTGTATGCAAAAGGGGTAGACCGAAAATTTGCCGCGTATTATCAATCACGGATCGGCCCCCCCTTGCGGCAGCCTTTTTATGATATCGGCAAGTTGATGCAGAAACAGACCATAATCCCTGAAAATGCTGTAGGATGGATATTCAGCGGGGCACCATTCGTGGCACTGGCCTCAAGTGTCATTCTTCTTGTGTACATTTTAGTTCCGTATTTTGCCTGGATTGGTGATTTTAACTTTTTTTTCAGCAAAAGTGGGGACATTATTTTAATATTGTACCTGCTGATGATACCTTCAATCGCGCTGGTGGCAGGTGGATTCGCATCCGGCTCACCCTATGCTACCCTGGGTGCACAGCGTGAGATGGTAATTTTAATGAGCACTGAATTGCCCCTGGCGGTTACCGCGGTGACCTTCGCGTGGCGATTATCACACGTGGCACCGGGGGCCTCTCATTTTTCACTGGTTACCATGTCTTTCCATCCTCTCTGGTCGGGTATGGGGCCATTTGGTATACTGGGAGGGATGCTGTTGGCCCTTTCAATCGCGGTTGTGATACCTGCCGAACTGGCAAAGATACCTTTTGACCAGGCTGAAGCAGAGACAGAAATCGCGGAAGGCCTGCTTGCTGAATACTCGGGGAAATACCTTGCCTTTTACCAGATTGCTGACGGGGTGAAATCCCTTGCGGTAATATCCCTTGCGGTAATCCTGTTCTTTCCAAATGGATTTGTGCAGATGACCGGGTACAGGATTGCGCCGGCGGGGTATGATATCACCCTGCTTCTTGATGTGGTGATTTTCATGGTGAAAGTGTTTCTTGTATATTTTGTATCAGTGACAACTGTCCGAATAGCCATGGCCCGGTTGAAGATATCACAGGTAGCTAAACTGTTTCTTGTTACCATAACCGTTATGTGCCTGGCCGGGTACGTTCTCATTACCCTGGATCCCGTGATCCGTACCCTGTAAGTTCAGAAGGAGATACTAATGTTTGGTATATTGTATAAAGTAATAGAACAGCTTTTCTCGAAGAAAGCAACCAACCCCTTTCCGGGCAGATATATTCCTGATTCAACCATTGAAACTCTTGCAAATGGAAGGTTGAATCCTCCGGTGCCTCTTCCAGAAGGCCTGCGTGGGCGATTGATGTATGACTATGACACATGCATAGGGTGTGGCATGTGTGAAAAGGTGTGTCCGGCAAATGCCATTGAGTTGTACCCGGTTACTGTTGGTGAGAAGAAATCAAAGCGAATTGTTATATATCTCTCACGATGCACCTATTGTGGTGAATGTGTTGACATCTGTCCAAAGAATTCTATTACAATGGAACGCTTTGTGTTTATGGCCGGGTATAACAAGTATGGAAATGACTTGATAATCGGTTCAGCACAGCGGCAGGAGAATGAAATCAGAGAGTAGTTTTTAAAGGACTGGTACATGTTCAGAAAAAAGAAGATACAGGTTACAGTGAAGCTGTATAGTGGTTTACACAAGGATATCGGGTTGAAAGAATATGATTCTTACAGTGGCCTTGTGTTTCAGCTTTTTTCAGGTGTACGGGTTCGTAAAGTAGCAAAGGAACTGGATATACCTCATCCATATTCACTGGCATATTTCATAAACGGAGAACGTGTGGGAATGTGGACAAAATTGCATGAGGGTGATGAATTGTCCTGTTTCAGGCCATCAGGTGGGGGTTGATGGCTATAGAAGATACTCGTCATGCCTGTGTGAGAGAGACCGGAAAATATTTGACCTGGCGTTTTTATAGAGCTTGTCGAATTGCCTGAGCAATTCTTTCACCTCCTTTCTCCTTGATTGATCTTTATATGGGCAGTTGTTTTCTGTAACCTGGAAGTTCTTCAGATTTTTGTACCATATCACCTCTTTTTCGGAAAGATATGCCAGCGGCCTGATAATATCGATTTCACCATTAAAAATTTCCAGTCGGGGTGGCATTGTGGACATGTTTCCATGGTATACCATGTTCATCATAAATGTCTCAAGAATGTCATCTCGATGATGGCCGAAAGCGATTTTTCCGCATCCCAGTGTTTGTGCCATTTGAAAAAGTGCCTTTCGTCTGTGCCATGAGCATATGAAACACGGGGCCTTTCCAGTATCTGAAAAATCCAGGGTTAATTCTTTTACATGTAACTGAACATTGCAGGATTGACAAAAATCCCGGTATTCCTGGATTTCACTGCCATCAGAAAAATTAGTTACATGGACGTAGGCAGCATGTACAGAATAATGTATGGGCAGATGAACCCTCCTTTCTGTTATGGCGTCTACGAGCACCATTGAGTCTTTTCCACCGGAAAAACCTACCAGCACAGAATCATCTTTGCCCAGCATTGAATACTCATTAATGGCTCTTCCAATTTCCCTGCGAAGTCGGGACAGGTACTTTCTTTTTCTATTATTTTGTATCAAATGTATACTCCTGGTAAATCTTCAATTTTTCCAAAAACTGGGTAAAAATGATTGATTAGTCAAATCAAAATTTCTACAATGTTATGTGATTATTCATTGTATCATGCGAATGGTGTGAATGGCATTATGTCGAGAATAAATATTCAGGAAGGTTGTAATGGCGAAAGCTATGATCGTTGATGACTCCAGGTTTATGAGAAGAATTATCAGGGAAACACTGGAAGAGGGTGGACATGATATCGTTGCAGAAGCTGATAATGGTGTTGATGCCATAAGCATGTATAACGAGAACAAACCCGATTTTGTTACCATGGATATAACCATGTGGGGAAAGGATGGACTCAAGGCAATTGATGAGATTTCAGAGTCCTTTCCGGATGCCCGTATCGTGGTAATATCAGCCCTTAGTGAGAAAACATTGCGACTTAATGAGAAAAATATTAACGCCAGGGCCTTTCTCACCAAACCGTTTGAGAAGAAAGAGCTTCTTGCTATTGTTGAGAAGATTATATGACAGCAAGTCAATACCTGCAGTTGTACAAGATTGATACTGTTCCTGACGCGGCGTACCTCTTAAACGGGGGGCAGGTGTTTTTTTTTGTAACAGAAAGTGATAAGTATGTTATAAAAGGAAAAAATATAATTGTGGGTGCCTCAGAGCTCATTCTTAGTGATAGCAACCCCTCCATACACAGAATTGAAACCGCAATATCGACCCGAGACGTATCAATAAAAAAAATATCTCGTGAAAGGTTCTTAAACGGACTTAACGTGTTTTCATTTCTACTGAACGTTTCAATGGTTATAGCAAAACAGGTAGTGCTGACCAATGATATTATAGACAAAAACCTTGTTGGAGTAGATCCCGAGCAGACAAAGGACAAGGATAATTGTATTGAATATTTCCGTATAGTTTCACGCATCAGGGATGAATACGAAAAGCGTAAAATGCCGTGGTTGAAGGACATCGTCACAAAGTATGAAACAAGCCTTACCTATAAAAAAGGCGAGGCCTTCAGCAGAACAGTTGAACCCGTGCTGATCTCCACACCTCACGAACTTTCTGATAACATGATTGAGTATTCAACGGGTTCATTCATATTTGAAGAGAATTCAATGGGCAAGGAGATGTACATACTGGAGTCAGGTACCCTTGATGTATTGATACATGGGAAAAAAGTAGCAACATTGGACGACAAAGGATCAGTGATAGGAGAAATTGCCATGCTGCTGGGGCAGAAACGTACGGCGTCGTTGAAAGCCTGTAATAACGTGGTGGTTACCAGGATTACCAAAGAAGATCTTCAGGGAAAATCAGACAAGGGCATTGTAGTGTTAAAAAGCGTTGCCTTATCCCTGTCAAAAAAACACAGTAATAACATTTCACGCATTCACGAGATTAACGAAAGTCTTGCTGAAAAATATTTCAATGAGGAAGATACGAAGAAAGCTCCAAATACCCTGGATTTTTCAAAGAATTATACTGAATTATTGTCCTTGAAAAATGAGGTTGAAAAGACAGCCCAGCAGAAGGATGCGCAGTACCTGACTGACATCCTCCACTGATTAATTCTGCCTTGATACTACATCTCAACCAGCGAAATTTCGCCTTTTTTGAGTGATTTGAGCCAGTTCATTTCAGCTTTCAGGTGGTTTTCAAGATAAGAATAAACGTGTATCTGGGAATTCTCTTCGGGATTTTTCTCTTCTGCTTCAATCTTTTCCCTGATAACGTTCATCTTGTCCTTAATATACTCAAGCCTGTCTTCAGTGAACTGTTCTTTCTGATCAGCACTTAAACTGTTTAAAAACATGAGAACAATATCAATATCAAAATGAATCATGTTGTGCTCAAAATACTGTTTAAGCATCTTCTTGTAATACTTTCGGCCGGCAGGCATAATCTGGTAAATATATCGTTCGGGGTTGCCGCCCTCTTTTTCAGTACCAACTTTTTTGACCCATCCGTTCTCTACGGACTTTTTAATTGCGTAATAGATTGAACCGAATTTAATGTCCACGTAATCTTCAAGCCGTTCGACAATCTTTTTCTTGATCTCGTAGCCGTAGAGGTTCTCTTCCATGAGGAGTCCGAGTATGGTAATTTCAATTTTCATGGTGCACCTCGCATCGCCTTTTAGTTAGTATGTTAATAATATAAATTAAAATAGTAAAGAAAGCAATGACATTAAGTAATATAATAAAAAAAACATTCATAAAATTTAAATTTTATTATAAAATATTAAATCGTGATAGTCAAAATTTAA
>JAGYNX010000109.1 GCA_018399855.1 Spirochaetota bacterium | reverse complement strand
GAAAACCGGATGTATTCTCATTCGCTTTTGGCCGTGCCAGGTCTATTTCTGTATGTGCAGTATTTACATCACCGCATACAATAATATTGTGACCATCTTTCATCTTTTCGCTGGCATGGTTCAGAAAAGCATCGTAAAAATTCATCTTGTACGTAAGTCTTTCTTTAGATGCTTTACCATTGGGGAAATATATGTTGTAGAGAATAAAATCATCAAAGTAGGCCACAATTGTTCTTCCTTCACTGTCAAAACGGGGGATACCCAGGCCATATTCTACCTGCAGCGGTTCACGCCTGGTGAACACGGCAACACCGCTGTATCCTTTCTTCTCGGCCTCAGAGAAATATGAATGGTATCCATCATTTTCAATTATTTCTGAGGGGACCTGCTCCCTTGCGGCTTTTGTTTCCTGAAAACAGAAAATATCCGCTTTCTCGTTCTGAAGCCATTCCATCAGGCCTTTTTTGTATACCGCACGAATACCATTGACGTTCCACGATAGAAGTTTCATGTACGGTCTCTCCATTATATAATTGTACTAACTCTTTTTTTTGGGTTTTCCCAGTTCTACTTCAATTACATACCCTTTCTTCAAAACAGAAGTCAGAGCCATTGATGGTATTTTTACAAGGTTGATACTGCCCATTTTTATTACCGGCAGGTCTTCCCGTGTAATTCCCTTTTCTTCATTTACCACCAGGGTTACCCTTTCAGGTTTAATTGTTTGTGGAAAAGCAAGTGTAAGGGAAAATAATGAAGATATGACATTTTTTGCCATCTGCTCCATCTGTTTTTTCTGCTTCGATTGAGGATCCTCCGTGTTCTCTTCCCCAGGCGATGCTTCGTCCTCCGGGAAAGTAAATACGATTTTATCTGAAGAATACTTTAGGGCTGGAAGACCAAAGAAGTTTGTCTTTTCCTTGTTTTTATCAGGAGAAACCATTAATTGAATTGGAATCTCTTTCTTGTTACTCACTTCAAACTCCAGGTTCAGCTGGGTACGGCTTACTTTGTCCTGTCCATATGAATGATCAAACAGGTCAAATTTTGTTACCTTTGCCCCATGTTTATCCAGGTTCTTTTTGAGCTCCTCAAAATCCGCCTTCATATCTTTTTGCTCTGTCTTCTTCTTGCCTTCTCCCCAGAACCAGAAAATAAAATTCAGATCAACTTTTAATGTTTCTTCGTTTACCGGTGTCAGAAACACGAAACTGTCTATCTGTGCGAAACATCCTGAGAATAGGAATATAATCGCGGCACACAGAATGGGTATATATCTATTGTTCATGGAAGTACCTCGCTTAATTAATAGTACTGAATCATACTCAACAACATCCCGTGATGCAATTAAAAAACGGAAACGAACTGTCAATCTTTTACAGTATAATTATTCACGATGTGGTTATACATGGTAACAAGGGCAGCATCAAGTGGACCATCAATAGAAGTATCTTTGATCACATCTTCCCTGTGACGGCCGAACCAGGCATATAGACGCCTTGCACCGTCCTTTGTGCTGGCGGCGTGATGACAGAGTTTCACCATTTCACGCATTTCTTTGAGACTGAAGAAGTTTCTTGCCCCGTTTATCACGAATATAAAATGACTGTTATCATCAGCCTCTTTCACTTCAAGTTTATCCTTGCTGACCCCCGCCCTTTTCGCGGAAATGGCTTTCACATCCAGCTGTTCATATTCCCTTGAGAGTTCTTGAACTTTCAATCGCTTGCGAAGAACCTGTGCCTGCTGTACCAGAAATGCCAGACTCTCAAGATCAAGATCTTCGGCATACTCTTTTAACGCGTCCCGAAGTTTCTTCTCGTCAGTATCCTCTTTATTTGATGTATTTTTCTTCACTGATGCGTTCACTTTACCGGTTTTTTTTGCTGTGCTTTTCTTTTTTGGTCCGGTTGATTTTTTCTTTTCTGCCATAGCAGCTTACCTCCACCCTCTTTTGGTTTTACTTTTTTTATCTTTCCCGAAACATCCACTGCAGGTATCTCTTTACCTCTTCATGTTCCAGTCCGTATCCCAGGTAATGACCGTCCACCCATATTTCAAAATGAAGGTGCATCCCGTAATCTTTGCCCTCTGCCTCTCCATATAAGCCCGAATTTCCGATCCATCCTATTCTCTCACCCCTGCTCACCCGTGCTCCTTCCTTTATAGAGCCATCTAACTTTGAAAGATGATTATACGCGGAGAGTACCCCGTTACCATGATCAATCCAAACCTGGATACCTCCGAAAGAACGTTTTACAAAGGTACGGGCATTGTTACTGTAAAACTGCGATTGACGTTTCCATTCTTTCGGCGTCATTGGCTCATAATCGCTGTCAGATCGGACAACCGTTCCCGGTGCTATTGATATCACCGGGGTTGTCTTGTCTACCCTGATCGGCTTATATGTTTCAGGGTCATGGTAATAGTATACATCAAGCCCAACATGACGTCCACCACGGTATTCCCTGGGTGCATTGGGGTAAGACCTGCGGCTTTCGGGGAAAAGACCGTTTTTCACCGGGAAACAGAGGTTGTACAGTCTTTCATCGAAATACTTCAACTTTTGACTACCCGCGTATACTTCTACTTCGGCAAGGGCTGCATGCGCATCTATCATGGCGTCACCGGGAACCATGATACGAAATGTGCTGGCGTCCACTCCACCCAGAGGTACTTTTACCTTTTCATGATAGGCTGTCCCATATTTCCATGGCATATACCATAACTTTTTCTTTTCAGCAAGTATAACCTTTTTGAAATCGAACCATTCTCCCCTGTGCATAAACTGAAGAATAAAGTACCGTATGGTATTAAACCCGCTCTTCTTTCCGGGATATACTATGAGGTGAGTCATGATACGCTTGGTAACGAAATCCACCTCGAACCACTGGGGGGTATCAGACTTTTCAGATACCCACGACGTGCCGGTATCACTGTCCATGGCAAAACTGCCTTCATGGTTTTGGCTGAAATTACTGCTTGTATCGTAGTAGATCTTCAGCTCGGTATTGTTTCCGCTGACCAGGTAATCCTTTCCTGCAGTAGTCCTGTGAGGTATGGTATACGCGGTACTCATTGTACAAATTGCAAGCAATACTATAATCCGTATAATTGAATGTCTCATGTTATTCCTATTTAGTATAAATAATTCAATAATCTTGCATGTGAGATGAAATCATTAGAATACTAATACAATATGTAAAGGTATCTTGTCCATGATATTTTCATCACTCTCAATTCGGTTTCACCCATCTGAAATTATTGTAGACTTTATACAACGTTTTTCATAGAATATACTACTTGTATTACATATTACATGATACAGATAATAAGGGGGTACGCATGTCATTACACGGTGGAAGTTCTCACAATGAAATGAAACTTGAACGCACCATCGGTCTTCCCGGGGGTGTTGCCCTTGTCATCGGCGGTGTTATCGGTATGGGTATATACGCCCTGATCGCCGCGGTAAGCGCCCAGGCAGGCTCAGCACTGTGGCTTGCCTTTCTCATCGCCATCATTATATCAATTATTGGTGTACTACCCATTGTACAAATCGCAAGCGCCCTGCCGCGTGCGGGTGCCGGGTACCTGTATACCAGCAGGCTGCTGAACCCCTACCTGGGTTCACTGACCTCGTATTTCGCCATTATTGGGGGGGCAAGCTCAACGGCCATGGTAGCCCTGGGGGTTGCCCAGTATATCGGCCCCTACCTGCCATTTGCCATACCAGAGCTTGGCATAGCCATCATCTTACCCATCCTGTTCTTCTTTCTTTACCTATTCGGCCTCAGGCTGGCAGCATCATTGCAGGTAATACTTGCCATTCACCTTGTCGTGGCCTTAATTATATACGCAATATGCGGCACCATCAGCCAGGGAATTGAGATGTCCTTCACACTTCCCCAGGGTGTGGGAGGATTCATCATGGCCGTAATTCTCTCATACAGTGTATGCATGGGCTTCCAGGTGATCGCTGAAATGGGTGAGGAAATGCACAACGCCCGCAAGAACATTCCCCTGTCCCTTCTGATTGGCGGATCAATTGTGCTTGTCATATACATACTGGTTGGCAGCGTTTTTGTTAAATCAGTTCCGTATAACTTTGAAGCCATTAAGGCAATGAAAGCACCCCTTATGGAATCCGGTTCTCTCTTTCTGCCAGCCTGGTTTGTACTTGTTCTCAGTGCGGGTGCCATAAGCGCCGGCCTTACTTCATTCAACGCCGGTGCCATCGCCCTGCCCCGCGAACTCTTCTCTCAGGCCCGTGACAGGCTTGTTCCCGCCTTTTTTGGCAGGGTACATAAAAGCGGATCTCCCATTAATGCGGTGGCAGCATTTTTCATTTTCGTTATTCTTCTGCTGTTACTTGGCAAAAGCATTGATTTCTATGGAGTAGTGACCGCCGTGGGTATTCTCTTTATGACTTCACTCCTTGCAATCGCTGCCATCAGGCTTCCTGCCAAATTTCCCGATAGATACGCATCCTCATATTTCAAGCTTTCAAAGATCACCCTGGTAATTGTTGCCGTCATTGCCGTTCTTTCAAGTCTTGGTTTCATGTTCATCGTATTAACTGAACTTCCGGTGGTAGCGTATATCTACATTGGCTGTTGCATACTGGTAACGGCGTATTACTACCTTAGAGTCTGGTGGCTTAAGAAACAGGGGATTGACTTCAATGCTCAGATGAAAGAGATGCCGGGGTTTGACGAGGAAATCGTATGAGACCTTTAACTGGTCAATATGAACGATACCGGTCTATCTTTAAAAAAGAACCCATGCCCCTTGCCTTCGTAGACCTGGATAATTTTGACCGCAACATTGAATACATTGCTTCAACACAGCAGAACACCGGGAAAAGCATACGTATACATTCCAAGTCACTACGATGTGTTGACCTTATGAAACGCATATTCCGCAGGGGAGGAGATCAGTTTAAAGGTATCATGACCTTTACCATGGAGGAAACCGCCTTTCTTGCTGAAAAGGGGCTCAATGATTTTATTGTTGCCTACCCCACTGTACAACCCTCTGACATGAAAACATTCGTGGAACTGACCAGGAAAAAGAAGAAAGTATCCCTGATGATCGATTCCATTGAACACCTGAAAATACTGTCAGAAGTTGGGAAAAGTCATAAGGTTACACTCAACGCTTGCCTTGAAGTGGATACCGCATATAAACCCATGAACCTTCCCCTGTACCTTGGTGTCCGCCGCAGCCCGGTGCGTTCTGTGCAGGATGCCGTTGACATAGCACGGGCATCGCTGGAAATGCCGGGAGTGAAGATAAACGCTATCATGGGTTACGAAGGACATATCGCCGGTCCTAATGACAACCTTCCCCACAAATGGTTCATGAACGCGGTTATCAGGCTTTTGAAAAATCGATCTATCAACGAGTTTACCCCCCGGCGTATCAACATAGCTGAAATGTTTGCCAGCGAGGGTATCCAGCTTGAGATCGTTAACGGCGGCGGCAGCGGCAGCCTGGTGTCCACGGGGAAGGATCCCTCGGTGACCGAGATTACTTCAGGCTCAGGGTTTTACGCACCCGGACTCTTCTGGCATTACAGGGAAGTTGATTTCATACCGTCAGCCTTTTTTGCCATCCAGGTTGTCCGCATACCGGCAGAAGGAATGGTTACCTGCCTTGGTGGGGGCTACAAGGCATCCGGGCCCACAGGTGATGACAAGCAGCCCGTCCCCGTCTATCCCGAGGGATTGAAGCTCCTGCCCCTTGAGGGGGGCGGCGAGGTGCAGACCCCGCTGGTACTGCCAAAAGACTGTCCTGAACTGAACCTGGGTGACCCGGTATTTTTTCAACACGCGAAGGCTGGAGAGATATGCGAGCGGTTCAATTTCTTTTACCTGGTAGATAAAACTGGCATCGTGAAAAAAGTAAACACCTACAGGGGAGACGGAAAGGCTTTTCTTTAAAACGGTTCGATACTCACCTTGCATATAAATATTACTTTACAAAAATTAATATTAAGTTCCATTTGATAGATTAAGTGTAATATCAGGAAGTACAGGTTAATTAACATGCAGAAATTAATTAAAGAAAGATTAGAGGATCTCAAGGATTTATGTGAAAAATATAATGTACAGACCATGTATATCTTTGGTTCAGCCTGCACTGAAAACTTTAACGAAAACAGCGACATAGATATTTTGATTTCTTTTAAAGATATTTCAATTGAAGAATATACGGATAATTACTTTGAACTTCATTATCAATTAGAAAAATTATTTAATCGAAGAATTGATCTTATGACTGAAAGGTCAATTGATAATCCATATCTAATTGATAGTATTGAAAAAACAAAGGAATTAGTGTATGCAGCATAATATCAAAAAATATTTATTTGATATTAAGGTTTCAATTGATTCAATATACGAATACCTGGGAAATGAAAGAAATTTTGATAAATACCTTGAAAACAAATTATTGCGAAGAGCTATTGAAAGAGAATTAGAAATAATCGGTGAAGCAACAAATAAAATATTGAAAATTGATCCAAATGTTGAAATTACTGATTCAAGAAGGATAGTTGATTTGAGAAATTGGATAATTCATGGTTATGATAAAGTT
>JAGYNX010000108.1 GCA_018399855.1 Spirochaetota bacterium | reverse complement strand
CACTGACAAGAGCATTGGCTTGTGGGGATTACCAAAACGGTAATCGGTGAACTGATCGATATATTTTTTCAGCATGTATATGAGCTTACGTTTAAAACGGGGATTATCAATATTTCCATCTTTAACCCGCTTGTATAAATCAGCCGACAGTACAATTCCATCAGGTATATTGATGCCATCCATATTTGCGGCAATAACAAGCCCCTGGGCCTTGGCACCCGCCTCCCAGAGTGGAACGAACAGTTCGTCCATCCTCTCCGCTGATTCGCTTTTCCTTATTGGCTGCACAAGGTTTCCCCTGTATGGACGACGATTCACCTTGTTAAGTACCACCTGGTCTTCAACATAACCGGTAACCTTTGCCAGGCGCAGCTTCAGCCGAAGCAGCAGGTTGTCCATCAATTGCAGGAGGGGTGACTGCATTATCTGGTTTCTCATAAAACGATCAATGATCACTTCGGGATTATCCGGCTGATCAGCTGGAATAAAGTCGGCATGGATATTCTCAATACCGATATTTTTTACAGCCACCTTGCTGACAACTTTGAATGTATCGTTAAATGTATCCGATATCTCCCCATGAATATCCAGAAGACTTTTTACAATGTCCCTGAACTGGGTAAGTGTACAGTTTGGTGTATCAAGGAGACTGGCAATAGAGCGCATCTCGTAATTGGCGATTCCGTCTACCTCGAATGATTGTATAAACAACTTGAATACCCTTTTCAGGTTCGTATATTGTACAGGTTCGTGGGGATAAATGTTAATTTTTTCAATAAGTGTTTCGAAAAGCCTCTGTCGTATGAGATTACAGTGAAAAAAAACTTTCAGCGTGTCGAATTTTTTTTCCTTGTACGATCCGTACATGGATGGTATCCCGAAGGCGATATGACGTTTAAATTCTATCGTGTCAAGCGGCTCAAACACCTTATCAGAAAGAAGGACATCCCATTTCAGATGATACTGCTGCTCCAGCAGAACAGAAAGGGCGTAAAAAACATCATCACAACGTAATGCTTCAAAAAGACCATCCACGGGAGTAAACAAGTCTTCTTCCGCGTACAATTTAAGTTTTTCAACCGCCCGAACATCGGAGAAATTGTACTTATCAAATATCATCCTATATATATGCAGAAAAGTAATAAATCTCTCTACATTCACCTTCGAGACGTCAAGACGACTCACATTCTCAAACAGCTGTCGAAAATCATCGTCAGGAATTTCATATACGAAACGCCATATTTTTTTCCTGGAGGTATCAATGTCAAACATTCCAGCAATATGATGCAGCATCTTGGTCATCTCGGCGGGGAACCATGTATTGAAATATTCGATAAAACAGCGTAACGCGTCGTCTTCTTCATCCGGGTCCATGTCCTTGAAATCATGGTTTTTCACCGCTTCAACAAAACGGTTTTTATCCACCATGCTTAAAAAATCCCAGAATTTTTCATGAACGAGTTCGGGGAAATCATGACGTATTTCTGTATAGATACGCATGGCCACTGACTCGTTGTCCAGGTTTATCAGGCGGTACACGTGATCAAGGCTGGCGTATACTTCATCGGGAACAAGGCCTTCAAGTACTGTCTTGTCACCGGTCATCCAGAACTCCATGACCCGCTGCAATAATATCACGGTGCGGCTGCTGGACTCAACATGCACCTGCTTGCGTATAAAGTGGATCATGTCATTCATCTGGTGATTGGTATCAATTCTTTCCGTAAACGCACGAATGTTGCCTGTGGCACCAATATCATGGTAAAACGCGGGAAACACAGCGGCCAGAGAAGTTATAAGGTAAAATACTTTACCGTAATCACTGTTAAGAAGCCTTGATACATCGCGCTGAAAAACATCGGTGTCCTTTAAAAAGACACCTCCGAGTTTCAGGTTGGCAATCAAGCTGGCAGCAAGTTTTTTCATCAGTGGTGGATTTAACTCAATCAGTCTCATCCAGGTGCGTATGTTCTCAAGATGACTTGAGTTGACTATCACCGACCAGTCTGATGCAATCCCGGTAAAACTGGGAAAACAGAATCGTGACCGAACAAGCATGTCAACGAAGTGATCAACCAGGTATGTTTTTTCGGTCTCAATTATGGTTTTACCCAGGTTGTATATTGCCCCAAAGGCGGAATAATAGTTCCCACCCCGTTCAATCTCTCTTAAAAGCTGCGGCAGCACAAGGTTTAACACCTGTCGTAAAAGATTTGTTTTTTTCTTTCGCACAAGTATTGAACATACCGAGGCAACCGTGCGGGACATGAACAGCTGCAGCTGTGGATCACTACCCTGCTGTGACTTATCTACCAGGTATGATAACAGGTTGAGGATGTATCCATCGTTTTTAATTACATCCTCTTCGATGAGATCCCTGCTGATAACACATATTCTCTCCCATGTTTTCGCGTTATGGGTAAAATCAATTATGTTTTTGAATGAGTCAAGTTGCCCTCGTGGATTACTCTCACCCTGTTTTTCAAGTGACTGAAGACTATCTTCATATTGTGTTTGTGAGACACTGTATAGGAGCTTTCGTAATATATCCCGGTCATCTTTCGGCTCACTCTCATCATGACGCCAGATTTCCTTCAATTTTTCAAATTCACCATTTTTGATCACTACGGCATTTCTAACATAAATTCCATATTGTAGTATCAGAAGTTTTAAAAGCCTGTGTACGATTTCACTGAAATCATCATCCCTCTCAATCAAAAGTTCTGCGCAGTTGAGTATTCTCTCATTTACACCCTCAAGAAAAAATCCATCTTTGCTGTCTTCTTCAAGAATTTCACAAAACTCAATTACCGCGTGATCAAAATATGTGGTGGTTTCACTTAAAGTAGTCTCACCGGATATATCCTTCCGGATGAGAAATATATACCGGTCAAAGAAGGTATCTGCCGCACGTAATGTGGATCCCCTTTTTCTCTGGGTTGCTTCTGCAAGATAGTGAAATAATACAGGCAACACGGTGCTGCTGTATTCCTCGAGTTCGTATATATAATCATACAGGTAGGACCGGAGACCAGAAACCATATATTTCCAGTCAATATTGGGGTGGGTCATCTCTGCCACCAGGTTCTCAACCTTTTTCCTGGCACCCACCTTGTCCTTTACTGGAAGTATAATATTATGTACTTCATATACATCTTGATCTATCATTTGATATAGTCCAGAAATAAGTCTCATTATCATATATTTTATGAGATTTTATTGTTTTGTGTATATTCAATATTAAACGTATTCACGCGGGGTTGGATTGTCAACGAATTTTGAACTGTTATAATACACAAGAGGCAGCCTTTTAGCTGCCTCTTGTATGAGTGAGATCGGTTTCAGATTATAAATCGATGGCCTATATACTTCTAATCTATGTAATCCTGAAGAAATGAATACTTCTGTTTGATTTTTGACATGGCACGGGCTTCAATCTGGCGAACTGTTTCTGCCGAGATGCCGAATTCGTTTCCCACTTCTTTAAGGGTTACCGGTTCTTCATCCTCAAAGCCAAATCTTTTTTTAAGTATTTGTTTTTCGTTATCCATGAGAGATTCCATGGCATGTTCAAGTTCTTCTTTGAGATCCCTCTTGTAAATACCCATGTCAGGTGACTGAAATTTCTCATCACTCACCACTTCATACAGGTTGAATTCATCGTCATTCAACGGGTATTCAAGTGATATAGTTGGCTGAAATACTTCCATTATATCAGACACGCTTTTTTCTTCAATACCCAGCATATCAGCTATTTCTTTATGGCTTGGTTCCTTACCAAGTGAATTGACAAGTGAATCCTGTGCTCTCTTTATTTTTTTAAATAGATCGCCTTTTCGTATGGGTACCCGTATCGTTCTGCTTCTCTTGGCAATAAATCGGGTAATATAATGCTTAATCCAGTAGGATGCATACGTTGAAAATCTGCAACCCATAGTATAGTCGAACTTTTCAGCTGCACGGATAAGCCCGAGGTTTCCTTCCTGTATCAGGTCAATCAAAGATGGTTCAAGACTTGTATAGTTTTTTGCAATCTTAACAACCAGCCTCAAGTTAGCATTTATAAGTTTTTCCTTGGACTTCTCATCACCCTCACATTTAGCTTTTGCCAGGGTAACTTCCTCTTCACTGGTAAGGAGGTTCACTTCATTAATAGAACTGAAATAATTTGTCATGGAAATGTCGTCTGCGTCAGAATACCTTCTCATAATTGCCTCCTTCTCTTGTAACACTTACCTATATAATAAGCAATATTCATACCAATTGAGATTATATCATTTATATTTTTTCCAGGGATTGTGTGAATAGCAGATATTACGTTGATCCTGCAGGGTATTGCCGGCCGATATGCTGTTTTTCTCGTATAATGAAAAAAACCACAATACCTTTCTTCTCGCACATACAATATCTATTGTATAAATGGCTAACTAGTATGTCGCCTGATGACTTACATCTTAACAAATGTATCGTACATCTTTGTGGTTACCTGTTTAAAATACAATAATAATTAATAAAAGTCAACCATATTCAATAATATTTTACTATTACCCGAAATTTTCGTTACACATGTGTAGATATTACGCAACATGGTGGCAGCAGTATGTGTAATATCTACACACCATACTCCATCCACCGACTGGGGAACCTGCTCCGTGCACTATTAATAAATCAGAGCAGGTACGACGCACCTGCCCTGGGAGATCAATATCTTACGAAATGCCCGGTTATTACTTGATATTGTATTTCTTTTTGAACTTTTCAACCCGGCCTGTACTGTCAACAATCTTCTGTTTCTTCGTGTAGAAAGGATGACAGTTCGAGCATACTTCCACATGCAAATCTTTTGATGTAGACCTGGTTTTAATCTCGTTCCCACATGCACATTTTATAGTAGTTTCAGAATATTCAGGATGGATGTCTTTTTTCATTTTATACTCCTTGTGCTATTCGTTTCATCAGTTCCAAATTAAAATCTTTTACTATCAATATACAACAATTATGTATTCATGGCTTTAAAAAATGCCCTGTTGTTTTTTGTGGCCCGCATCTTGTCAATAAGAAGCTCCATTGCCTCGGTGGAACTCATTGATGCGATTACCTTACGTAATACCCACAACTTGTTAAGCTCCTCTTTGTCAAGCAATAATTCCTCTTTTCTCGTGCCTGACTTGTTGACATCTATTGCGGGGAAAATTCTTCTGTCAGCCAACTTGCGATCCAGGTGTATTTCACAGTTACCGGTACCTTTAAATTCTTCGAAAATTACCTCGTCCATTCTGCTGCCGGTGTCGATCAACGCCGTGGCCAGAATAGTAAGACTGCCACCCTCTTCAATGTTACGGGCCGCGCCGAAAAATCTTTTTGGTTTATGCAGGGCATTCGAATCAACACCACCTGAAAGAATTTTTCCACTGGTGGGAACAACCTGGTTATATGCCCTTGCGAGCCTGGTAATAGAGTCAAGAAGTATCACCACGTCCTTTTTGTGTTCAACCAGCCTTTTAGCCTTTTCCAGCACCATTTCAACCACCTGAACATGCCTGGTTGCAGGTTCATCAAAAGTTGAAGACACCACCTCGCCCCGCACCGATCGTTCCATGTCGGTAACTTCTTCAGGACGCTCATCAATAAGAAGCACTATGAGGTAGATATCCGGATTATTAGTGGTAATAGCATTCGCTACTTTCTGTAATACAATGGTTTTACCGGTTCTTGGCGGTGCAACGATCAGGGCCCTCTGCCCAAGTCCGATAGGGGTGATTATATTTACTATCCTCATGTCAACGTCTTCGGTAATTGTTTCCAGGTTTAGACGCTCTTCTGGATACAACGGGGTGAGGTTGTCAAAGAGTACCCTGTTTTGCAGATTTTCAGGATTTTCAAAATTTACGGCTTCAACCCTTAAAAGAGCGAAGAACCTCTCGTTATCCTTTGGAGGGCGAATCTGACCGGTAACCGTATCACCTGTTCGAAGGCCAAAAAGCCTTATCTGCGATGGAGACACGTAAATATCATCCGGACCCGGCAGGTAATTATAATTAGGAGAACGCAGAAAACCGTATCCATCATTGAGTATCTCGAGTACACCACTTGAGAATATCAGGCCGTTCCTTTCGGTCTGGGTTTTCAGTATCTCAAATATGAGATCCTGTTTTTTCAGCCCGGATACCCCGTCAAGTCCGATTGTCTTTGCAACCTGGATCAACTCGCTGATAGTGTTATTCTTCAGCTCGGCAAGATCCAGTCTATTGCCACTCATGTTCTCTTTAATAATTTTATCCCCGTTTGGGGCGCTTGTTCCGGCAGATCCACCGCTACCATTACCGGCACGTTTGCCACCCTGTCCTGTTTTCCTGCTGGCTGGCCTGGTTGTGTTCTTGTTATCAGTTCCGGACTCATTCATCTCATTACTCATAGTGCACCTTTAATTTACTTTATTTATTAGTACGCGATACGCGTACCTGGAGATTTCTCCCGGCATGTTTCACGATACTCTTTTTTTAGCATCAAGCATCTGTTTTCAACATTATAGGCCGGGTCATTTCATTATTATTTAATTGCTCATATTATTCTGAAGGGTTGTATGATCTTGCTTCTTAACTATATCAATTCCGATTATCAAATTAAAACTACA
>JAGYNX010000107.1 GCA_018399855.1 Spirochaetota bacterium | reverse complement strand
GTGCAACTTTATGCCTGGATACAATCTTGTGCTACAATTAACATACCATGAAAGAGCATAGAATTATACGAATCAGGGGAATAGTTCAGGGTGTGGGATTCAGGCCCCACGTGTTCCGCCTGGCCCATGCCCATGGCCTTGCCGGCTCCGTGCATAATGACACAGAGGGAGTGCTCATGCACCTGGAAGGTGATGCCGGCACCATCGATCAGTTAGTCACCAGTTTACAGAACGACCCGCCTCCCCTGGCTGATATTCAGTCCGTGACATCCTCTACCCACCCACCCCGTGGGTTGACAAAATTTTCAATTGAACAAAGTACATCATCAAGCACCCGCTCGGCCTTTATTCCACCTGATGCGGCGGTGTGTGATGCGTGCATGGAAGAATTCTTTAACCCCGAAGACCGCCGCCATCAGTATCCTTTTATCACCTGCACTCATTGCGGCCCCCGTTTCAGCATTATATACGATATACCCTATGACAGGCCGGGCACATCCATGAAAGACTTTCCCATGTGCCCCCGGTGCGAAAAAGAATACCGTGACCCCCGGGACAGGAGGTTTCATACCCAGCCAAATGCCTGCCCCGTATGCGGCCCCCACGTATTTCTGGCGGACAGAAACGGTACGCCCGTTACTGAAGATATTGATGAAACCATACAACACACCCTGCGCCTGCTGAAAGAAGGCCACGTGGTTGCCATCAAGGGAGTGGGAGGGTTTCATCTGGCCGCCGACGCCACCAAAGACCGTCCCGTAGAACTTCTGCGTCAGAGAAAAGGGCGTCCCTTTAAACCCTTTGCCCTGATGACCGGTTCCATTGAAACAACCGATAAGCTCACCCATGTCACACCCGCCGAACGTGAACTGCTTTTACGCAGGGAACGTCCAATAGTATTGCTTAAAGACAGGGGGGAAGGACACTTAAGCCCCCTGGTTTCACCGGGCATTACCTGGACAGGCATCATGCTTCCCTATACCCCCTTTCAGCACCTGCTTTTCGCAAAAGACCCCAATCTTGTCCTTGTAATGACCAGCGGCAATGTAACCGATGAGCCCATTATCTACAGAAACGAGGACGCGCTGAAACGGCTTTCGTCCTTCGCTGATTACTTTGTTATGTACAACAGGGAGATTACCGCCCACTCGGATGACAGCGTCATGTACGTGGTGGATGAACAGCCCTTTTTCATTCGCCGCTCTCGGGGATTTGTACCCGCTCCATTTCTCACCGAACATTCACATTCACAAATTCTTGCAACGGGGGGCGACCTGAAAAACAGCTTCGCCCTGGCAAAAGACAATTACATAATACTCAGCCAGTACCTGGGCGACCTTGAAACACCCTGGGGCAACCAGCTCTACCGGTCTGCTATCAATCATTTCAAAAAAATATTCGATTTCAGGCCCGGCACCGTGGTATCTGATCTTCACCCGGGCTACTATACCACCATGTTCGCCGATGAACTGTCACAGCAGGGACTCACCCACATTAAGGTTCAGCACCATCATGCCCATATCGCCGCCAACCTCGAAGAACACAATGTTGACCAGCCTGTCATCGGCATCGCCTATGACGGCACCGGGTACGGCACCGACGGCACACTATGGGGAAGCGAATTTCTCATAGCTGACAAAAAGAACTTTACCAGGGCGGCCCATTTCGAAAACTTCCCCCTGCCCGGTGGAGAAAGCGCCATACGTGACGTCTGGAAAATCGGTCTCTCCCTTCTCAGGTCAGCCCTTGGTGATGACAGGGATATATATACATCCATGGAGCAGCGAAACATGGTACTTGAAATACTTGAACACAATATCAACTCACCCCTCACCTGCAGCATCGGACGAATATTTGACGGGGTCTCCAGCATACTGGGCATTCGCCATCACGTGACTGCCGAAGCTGAAGCCGCACAGCTTTTAGAGGAAGCAGCACACAAAGGCAGCGGCACAATGGGAGAGAACACCCTTATCCCCGTGTCCGATGAAAATGACACCATGATCATTAACACTTCTGAACTTATCAGGATGGTACACGACCTCCACCAGAACGGGCACAGCATTACTGACACTGCCCTCTTTTTTCATCAATGCATTGCCGCCACCACCGTGCACGTGGCCAATCTTCTGCGGGAGAAATACAACATCAACACCGTAACCCTGAGCGGGGGGGTTTTCCATAACCGGCTGCTTCTTTCCCTCATCTCAAGTGGATTACGCAAAAAAGCGTTTGACATACTTATGCCGCGAAAAATACCTTTTAACGACGGATGTATGGCAGTGGGACAAATAGCCATCGCCAGGGAGCTTCTTCCATGACCAATGAACATGTACTCGCGCATGACGCTGAAAAACTGAAACAATATCAAATTGATTCTGATATATGTATAATGGAAGTATGCGGAACGCATACCACGGAGTATTTTAGAACCGGCGTAAAAGACATATTTCCACCACGACTGCGGCTGGTTGACGGCCCCGGATGCCCGGTGTGCGTTACACCCAACCACTACCTTGATCATGCCATCGCACTGGCCGGTCAGAAAGACTGTATTATTGCCACCTTCGGCGACATGGTGAAGGTGCCTTCGTCATACAGCTCACTTGCCCGGGAAAGCGCGGGGGGTGCCCGTGTGGAAGTGGTGTATTCACCTGTCGACGCCCTGGATATCGCCCGGCAAAACCCCCACAGTGAAGTTGTGTTTCTGAGCGTGGGGTTTGAAACCACCGCTCCAACCGAGGCGGTAACGGTGCAACAGGCCAGGGAGCAGAACCTGAAAAACTTCAGCCTTCTTCCCGGCAACAAGCTGACGGTTCCCGCGGTGAAGGCCCTCCTGGATGCCGAAGAGGTGAACATAGACGGGTTCATCCTGCCCGGTCATGTGAGTGCCATAATCGGCACCAATGCCTGGAAGTTTCTGGGTTCTGAATACAACAAGCCGGCTGTGGTCACCGGGTTTGACGACCACGATCTTCTCAAGGGTACCCTGCTTCTGCTCACCCTTATCAGCGAAAACAAACCCCATGTACTCAACGAGTATACCCGGGTTGTTCGTGACGGAGGAAATCAGCACGCCATGGACATGATATATTCAGTGTTTGATGCCGATGACTCAGAATGGCGTGGCATCGGGGTTATTCCCGGCAGCGGCCTGCTGCTGAAAGATGAATATGCCGATTTTGACGCTACTAAAAAATTCACCGTGGACATACCTGAACCGAAAGAACATCCCGGCTGCAGGTGCGGTGAGCTTCTCAGGGGTTTGATTCTACCCACCGAATGTCCACTGTTCGGCAAGGGGTGTAACCCTGAACATCCCATCGGTCCCTGCATGGTGTCAACCGAGGGCCCCTGTGCCGCATATTACAAATACGGGAGATAAACATGCCTGATACAATTTTACCCGGCCACGGCAGTGGCGGGAAATTGATGAACGATCTCATACATGATACTATCCGGGAAACCCTCGGCAATGAAAGCATTCAGCTGGATGATTCCGCCGTATTACAGTTACCCGGCCGGCAAATAGCCTTTACCACCGACAGTTACACCATAACCCCCATCGAGTTTCCCGGGGGAAATATCGGATCACTTGCGGTAAACGGCACGGTGAACGACCTTGCCGTAATGGGTGCAGAACCCCTGTATCTCAGCTGCAGCATCATACTTGAAGAAGGCCTGCCCCTTGATGAATTAAAACGGGTGCTGCAATCAATGCGGGCTGCTGCTGATTATGCCGGCGTTTCCATAGTGACCGGCGACACCAAGGTGGTACCTAGGGGCAAGGGTGATAAAATATATATCAACACCGCAGGCATCGGTGTATTCACTTCACCTCCCCAGCGGCATGATATTATACCGGGTGATGCCATCATCATCAACGGCTATATTGGTGATCACGGCACCGCCGTCATGGCAGAGCGCAACAAGTTAAGTTTCTCAAGGGGGCTGTTATCTGATTGTGCCCCACTGAACATGCTTATTCAACAGGTGATACAGTCATACCCGTCAAGCATCAGGTTCATGCGTGATGCCACCAGGGGTGGAGTTGCCTCGGTTCTCAACGAAATTACGAAAGACCGCCCATTTGGTGCTAAACTTATTGAGAATTCACTTCCCGTACACGATGAAGTTCGCGGGGTCAGTGAACTGCTGGGAATCGATCCCCTCTACATCGCCAACGAGGGAAAAGTTGTAATTATTACTGACGGGAAGGATGCCCCCGGGATCGTGGAAGAGATGAAAAAGATTCCCGAGGGAAAAGACGCCGCAATTATCGGCGAGATAACCGATAATTATACCGGAAGCGCCTACATAACCACCCGTGTGGGTGGAAACCGTATGCTGCCGCTGCTTATCGAAGAACAGCTGCCGAGAATATGTTAAAAACAGGAGAACCATCATGTGTCTGGCAATTCCAATGACCATTACAAAAATAGAAGGCAACAAGGCCGTCGCCGAGTCCATGGGTGTAGAAAAGACCATCGATGTATCCCTCACCCCCGAAGTGAAGCTTGATGACAAGGTTATCATTCACGCTGGTTTCGTTATCGAGATACTTGATCCTGAAACCGCAAAAGAGATCGAACAGACCTGGGATGAATACATAAAGACCATGGAGAACGAGCAATAACCAGGCGATGGCAGATTCACGTATTATCAATACCACTCTCATCAGGGATGCAATCGTGCAGCTTATTCACGAGGCAAGTTTTCAGCTGCATCCCGAAACCCGTACAACCTTTATACAAATGCGTGACACCGAAGAATCCGGGATAGCACGCCAGACCCTGGACACCCTTATCCTCAACGATGACATCGCCAAGGCTGAACAGGTACCTCTGTGCCAGGACTGCGGGTCAGTAGTAGTATTCCTGGAAATCGGGCAACAGGTAATCATCGAAGGTGAGCAGCTTAATGATGCCATTCATGATGCGGTAGCCCACGCCTATGAGAAATACTACCTGCGTAAATCCATCGTTGCCGATCCCCTGCAACGGGTCAACACCGGCACCAATACCCCCTCATTCATACATATTGACATGGTTCAGGGAGACAAGTTGGGTATTACCGTGTACCTGAAAGGGGGCGGTTCTGAAAACATGTCATCGCTTCACATGTTCAGGCCAACCGCCTCAGAAGATGAAATTATTGACTATATTGTTCAAACAGTACGGGATGCGGGGCCCAATCCCTGTCCCCCCCTTTTTCTCGGTGTGGGCATCGGCGGCACAGCCGACGTGGCCATGCTGAACGCGAAAAAGGCGGTACTCAGAAAGCCCGGATCTTTTCACCCTGTAGATTATTATCGAAAACTTGAAGAAAAGATCTTGCATGCGGTAAACGACACGGGGGTTGGCCCCCTCGGTTTCGGCGGCAGAAATACCGCTGCCGCGGTGTATATAAAAGAAGCTGCCACCCATATCGCCACCCTGCCGGTGGCATTGAACCTCAATTGTCACTCGCTGCGGTATCGGGGTACCATACTATGAAACCGGTAGAGATACACACACCACTTGACCAGCAGACCATCAAGAACCTGGAAAGCGGCACCATGGTGGCCCTGTCAGGAACCATATACACGGCACGCGACCGGGCCCACCAGGAATTTCAGAAATTACTGGAAGCGGGAAAGCCATTGCCCTTTGACCCCAGCGGCCAGGTACTCTATTACGCCGGCCCCAGCCCCACCCCACGGGGTAAAGTTATCGGTGCCGTGGGGCCTACCACCTCCTACAGGATGGATCCATTCACCGGCTTAATGCTTGAGGCAGGTATACGGGGCTTTATTGGAAAGGGAAAACGTTCTCAACAGGTGAGGGAACAACTGGTGCAATGGGGAGGGGTTTACTTTGCCACTTTCGGCGGGGCAGCAGCATTTTTACACACCAGGGTGGTGTCCTCCAGGCTTATAGCCTTTCCCCACCTTGGCCCCGAAGCAGTGTACATGCTGGAGGTTGCCGACTTCCCCATCATCGTGGTAAATGACATATACAACGGAGACCTGTATGAATCTGCAATTTCCGGGTGAAGATGACTTTTCACGGTTCAAAAAGGATATCAGTGAAAAATTGCGGCTGCTGAATGTTCGCACCATAATCAAGCCCGAGTTCAAGCCATCCGCGGTGATGATGCTCATAATGAACAGGGATGGAAATGCCCATGTTCTTCTTACCCGCAGAACCACAACGGTTACCACCCATAAGGGTGAAGTATCTTTTCCCGGGGGAAGCTTCGAAGAAGGAGACGGCTCCCTTCTTGATACCGCCCTGCGGGAAACAGACGAGGAAGTGGGTATATCTCCGGGTCATGTGGAGGTACTGGGAGAATTTGATCATTTTATTTCTATCTTTGGTTTTCACGTATCAACCTTTGTGGGGGTGATCACCCATCCATACGAGTACATCTTAAACACTGACGAAATTGAATCCATCGTGGAGGTTCCACTTCAAATATTCAAGGACGAGAAGTATGATAAATGTCAGCCTATGGAGTTTCAGGGGAACACCTACAACGTGTATCATTACATGTACGAGGGTTACGAGATATGGGGATTGACTGCCCGTATTCTCACTGATTTTGCCAGGAAGATACTGCAGCAATAGAAAAAAGGGGTCTTCCCGGATTCAATGTCATTCCCGATGGACCAACAATGTCATTCCCGCCCCCGCCTGCGCGGGGATAAACTGCGGCGGGAATCCAG
>JAGYNX010000106.1 GCA_018399855.1 Spirochaetota bacterium | reverse complement strand
AAGTAGTTTACTCTCCACAAGTTCATCAAGTTTTGATGAACAGTATTCCCATAACATGGGAGCCATCTTTTGCATATCAAGTATTTTTTCACGAATCATCGATGCGGTCACGTTATGTTCTCTCCAGGCTTTCCCGTCCGTACTGTAATTGAGGATGAAGGCGGAAAACCGGTCAAGGGCCTTCGCGTAACGGGCCTCGTGACTAATGCTCTTTTCGAACTCATGCCAGAGTGAGCGATAAATAACTGACTGGTCTTCGGGCAGTATGCCGAATAAACGTTCAGCGGCCTGCTTTTCTTTTTTTTCCTGTTCGGGTTTCCCGTCCTCGTCGAATACAAGAAGATCGCCTGCATCAATCTCAACAATATCATGTATAAGTGCCATCATTATCACTTTGTTGATATCAAGGCCGGGTGGTCCATGTTCTGCCATGATCATGGCAGCCATCGCGAAATACCACGAATGCTCCGCGGAATTTTCCAATCGTGTAGAATCAGAAAGATAGTTTTTACGTATTATTTTCTTAAGTGCGTCAATCTCAATAATAAAATCGACCTGCTTGTATAATCTGCTCATACGTACACTGTACACTATAACATTGAAATTTGCAGTAAAATTTTGTCTCAATCCTGATCACCCATCACTTCTCAATCTTCACCGAATGTTAATTAAATATATCTTGAAACCCCCCTGTGAATGTCATACAATTTAAATATGGAAAATAATTCAACATCGGTGACAATACCAAAATACTATTATTTCAACAAGATAAAGTATTACACGGTACTCCTGGTAAATATAGTGGCTCTTGTAACACTCCTGGCGTACGGACTATATAATGTATTATATAATTATTTCATCGTTGGTGTTCTTGAAATAGTAACAAGTCTTTTGTTCATGACAATAAATCTTCATCTTCTTTTCAGCAGGAAGAATACCACCTTTCCAAGCACATTTATACTACTGATTTTTCTGCTGCTCACCCCGTATCTCTTTATTACCGGCGGGTTGTTCGATACCGGTATCTTCTGGCTTATCATTTTTCCTATAGTGTATTTTTTCTTCAAGGGCAGCAGGGAAGGACTTATTTGGTTTGCCATACATTTTCTTATCATAATAACAATAATTATAATAACACAATTCGGTTTGATCGAGATACCCTATGTTAATAAAACCTGCTTTTTCCTGGTGGTTGTAATGACAGTAGGAGCGGTTTTCACATACCTGTATGAAAAAATAATCGAAAAGAATGTTACCGATATAAAGATCCTGCGTGGCCTTATACCCATTTGTTCAGTATGTAAAAAGATTCGTGATGACAGGGGGTACTGGAACAATCTGGAAAAATACATACGTGAACACTCTGACGCAACCTTTACACATGGAATATGTGATGAATGTGCTGATATACATTACCCGGTTGACGATGAAGAGGATGATGGTTAGTAACTTTCATTACCATATAAAGATCATATTTTTTTGCACCATATAGACCTAAACACACTATTAAAGGTGTACATAATTATGTTGACATATGAAATACTGTAAAGTATTTTTATGTGAAACGTAGATGTTAATATGGATAATAAACACAGGGGGATTGCATGAAGAAAACCGGAAAATTATTGATGGTACTGCTTTTAGCAGTGGCAGTATCATTTGCTATGGCTGTACCGTCACAGGCCGAAGTGAATGACTCAGATCTTGGTCTTGAGCTGCGTGGAGCACTTGGAGCGGGGCAGGTGTTGTGGGGTTATGTATTGTACGGGGCTGATTCGGCTGACTTTGGTACGGGTTCCGGTGGAACGCTGAACCTTGCAGCACTTCTCAGCTATAAGTTCATTGGCGCAGAGGCAAACGTGCTTGTTGGGTCAGTTGGTGACCTGGAATGGACGGAAGAAGTAAACGATGATGAGTATGAAGTTACGTCTAAAGGTTCCGGTAGCTATTCTGTACTTGATCTGAAGTTGGGTCTTAACCTGTTCCGAGAACCCGGAGACATGGGTCACACCTACATATATGGTGGACTGCGATACTGGAGTACACAACGGGAAATAGATTCCGTTGAAATTGATGTTGTGGGTTATCCGCCAGTGCTTGAAACTGCAGATAAGTTAGAATTGAGCGGTAATGGATGGATCGTTGGCTTCAGGGACCTCAGTACAATTGGTCCTAATGATGGATTTGCTATTGCTATCCAGACTGGGCTTTTCTTTGGAAAGGCACCTGTTGATTCATTCAAAATTGATGGAACTTCGCAGAACCTGAAAAACAAGGATTCAGCAACCGTCGGAGGAGAACTTGCAGGAGGTATTGCATTACAGAATCTTGGATTCCTTGCACTGGGCGGATTCAGGGGGGAAGTGAACGCAACCACTTTTGAAGACGCAGCGGCAAGCGGTGATGACGAATCAGCTTTCGGTTTCGGTAACATCACCTTCTTCGTAGAAGCCCAGCTACAGTTCTAAAGAATATAATATAGTGTTTTCATCAATTCAATATAGAACCTGCCTGGTTATAATGCCTGGCAGGTTTTTTCATGTTTACATTGACATGGGCGTGTTGAAGTACTAAAATAAAACCATCATGAATGGAAAAGTGAAAAATGAACTTGTCATTACCGTCATCTACGATAATTACCGATACCGTACTGACATCGAACCCGGTTGGGGGTTCTCATGCCTGGTAGACTTTAATAATACACGCATACTATTTGACACCGGTGCTGATGGGGACCTTCTCCTTGAAAACATGGACAAACTTGAAATCGATCTCGGTTCCATAGATTCAATCTTCCTATCCCACGAGGATTTCGATCACGTAGGGGGAGTTTTATCTCTTCTTTCAATGAACAGCAATGTTATCGTGTATGTCCCCCAATCATTCAGTTCAGCCTTTAAAAGTGAAATAAAAGAAGCAGGTGCACGGGTCAAACAGGTACATGAATTCATGGAATTGAAGAAGAACGTGTTTTCTACAGGTGAATTGGGGACATACAAGCTTGAACATGCCATGGTGCTGCGAACAAGAGGCAGTCTGGTTGTCATTACCGGATGTGCCCATCCCGGCATTGTTCATATTGTACAAAGAGCAAAAGAGGAACTGAACGATAAAGTGCTCCTGGTGATGGGAGGATTTCACCTCATGGGTATGGACAATGACCGTGTAATGCAGATAATCAATGCTTTCAGGTCAATGGGGGTACAGTACGCGGGTCCATGCCATTGCACGGGGGACAGTCCCCGTGAGATGTTTCGTAAAGAAATGGGTAGCGGCTTTGTCGAGTTGGGCACCGGTGTGAAGATAGGGGTGGAGATAGACGTAGTTAAAAACAACACATGATGTGGAGGCCAGATGAACCCGGTCGAAAGCGAACGTTTAATAAACCGATTCCGGTTTATATTTGTCATATTCTTTATGATATCCGGACTGGCTTCCTACAGGTCTGGTTCGGTACCGGCCGTTTAACAGTCAATAATCGGCATTTCAATATTTTACTTTCTGCTTTCAATAGTGAATTACCTGTTCATTAAGCGAAAAAGAGTGCCAGCGATACTGATATATGTTTCTGTTACCTTTGAAGTATTGATGGTATTCGCGGTAAAATATTCATTTCATTTCGACCAGAACAACGGCTACGGCCTTGCCATCAAGGAGCCTGCCACATTTATAGTATACCTTATCATGGCGGTTATAACCGGCCTGAGGTTCAGAGCCTTTCAAAGAAATCAGCTGAATCCGCAAGGTCTATAAAAGAAATTGTAAAACACAATGCCGAGTACGCGGACAGGGGAATGGACCTTGTTATGCAGATCACCGAGTTTTTTGCCGACCTGGTTAACCAGATGACAGAAATGGTATCTACAATAGATAATATACGAAATGAATCTTCTGAACAGATGAAGGGTGTCGACGTGGTAAATAATTCAATGAAAGTTCTCCTGGATACCACCGCCAGGTTTGCCAAGGTGGTGGGTGTGCTCAGCTGAACCTGTGACAACATGAAAGAAAGTATTACCAGCCTGGAGAAACTTGTTAATTCATTCAGAGAATACGATAATCTAAACTGATCACAGGAATCCCTTTACCCCGGTCATTACCATCTCAGCAGCCATGGCCGCAAGGATCAAGCCAGTAATCTTACTGAGAATTATAATGTAAAATAATCGATTGATTTCTTTAATTCAGAGGCACTCTGTGCCACACGTTCAGAGGTGGCAGAAAGCTCCTCGCTTGACGCTGAATTATTCTGTGCCACACTATTCAGTGTTTCCGTAGATTTTGATATTTCATCAATGGCATTCTTCTGTTCACCCATTGAATTGATAATCTCGTCAGAGCGCTTAAGAAAATGTGTAGCATCATCCTGCAGGCTCCTATTAATGGTAAGATCCTGTTCGGTAAGTTCACCTACGCGATTAACTGTTGTTCCAAATGAAGCAAGCCCGCTGAAAATGTCCTCGATATCCTGTATAGCCGCCTGAAGGGATGTGTTTGAATCATCGATACTTTTGCTGGTAATCTGCATTATTGATGATATGTTTTTTGTGTTTTCTCCAGCCTGCTCGGCAAGACGGCCAATCTCGTCGGCAACAACCGCGAACCCGCGACCGGATTCACCCGCCCGGGCGGCTTCAATGCTTGCATTGAGGCTGAGGAGGTTAGTCTGGTCTGATATCTCGTTAATAGTTGTGGTGTATGTAAGCATTTTGGCAGCATCTTCTGTGGCTGTATTCATGAGGGTCATGGTTTCATTGATTTTCAATTTAACGTTTTCAATGGTACTGTCAAGTTTGGATTTCACCGAGAGGGCATTTTGCATTTCTTCTCCTTCGGTTGTAACAATGCTATAAAGTTCTTTTATATTGTTGATGAGAATTTCAGTTCTTCTGTGCTGATACTCAACTGTTTCGAATATTGTACTGTTGCCCGCGGTAATTTCTTCAAGAGTCGCGGTCACTTCTTCAATCGTTGAGGCAGTAGTCTGACTCTGCTCTGAAAAAGTTTCAGCGGTACCTGCCATTTCCTGTGATGATATACTGAGTTCTTCCGCCATATTCTTTATGATGGACATCATCTCGCGCAATTTATACACAAGATTATTCATGTCAGTACTCATGGAGCCCAGCTCATCAGTGGAAATCATTGGAACATACGACTCGGTAATATTTCCCTCTGCGATCCGTTTGAGTGATCCGGCGATTTCACTGATCGTATTGGTTGAAGATTTTGCGAAAAGGTAACCTGAGTATACTGTAGTTACAACCAGCAGTAATGTTAGAATTAGAATATGAATTTCAATTCCTGACATTGATATTATTTCATACCTGACTTCAACTAGAAGTGTTCCGAACAAAAGTATTGGTACAATTATTATCGCGAAAAGTGTGAGCAGTGTACGTCTCAGCATTCCAAGTTTTTTTATTAAGGACGGGTCCAGGTCAATTGAAGACAACCGGGGATCATTCAGATATTTTGAAAGTGAAAGTTCAGATTGGAAATAGAAGAATGTTGAAGTTACCGGAATTACCATAACTGTCGCGATAAAAAAGACAATAGAACGTGTTGTATTAATCTCACCGGCTACAAATAGAAATAATACAGCAGTTCCAACACCAAGTGGATAACGAAAAAGCATGGATAGTGACTCATAAAGTGGATGTGATAAAAGTTTACCTTTCGCAAAGATCAGTTCTTCATGTGATGCCTGGTCATTTTGTACTATGTTAAATACCGGTAGAAGAATTTTCCACCTCGCTGCTAATGCAATGACCAGTGAAACAACTGAACCAAGAAGTGCGGCAGTTATAAATACGCCAAGGGAATGTATAAAATTTCCACCAACAACGCAGAGATAGGCAAGTAATATTACCGGCAGCATATACGCGTATGTTTCAAGTGAAATAGATAATTTAAATATGGCCCTCGATTTTTGTTTCATAAGCTTTTCTCCAGGATTAATATATTGACCAGTCTATATATCTAAAAGATTATCAATGATATTTAATAACAAAGAATGGAAATAGCAATAAATCTATTATAACCATTCATTAGATGACCTACATTTTTAGCAGAATATATATTAATTAAATTTATTGTTCAATCAGAATTTACATAATTCGTATAAATATGCATTATACTTGACATTGGATCACATTAAAGGCACTATTAAGTAATTGTAACTATTAGTGTAAAGAAGCATTTATCAGTGAAAATTTAATTGAATCGGATATACGTCATGAACATGAAAAAAATAATTATTATCTCAAGTGTTTTCGTCTTTCTTGTCATTGCTGGTTTCTCCGCCTACTTCCTCATTACCGATTATATACTGGTACGTTCTCCCATGCTGGTACAGGTGAACCCAAAGATAACTTTTATAACCGGTGATGCCATGTTTCGTGAAAATCAAGAACAGGAATGGCAAATGGCAATTGTTGGACAGACCCTTGATAATGGATACCAGGTTAAAACCAACCCGCAAGCCCGTATGGATATTCGATTCCATGAGAACACTGCCATCAGGCTTAATGAAAACAGCCAGATGACCATCGACTACCTTTCAATACGTAAAATGGTCCTCAATGTAGACAATGGAAAGATGTATGGAAAATTCGATAAACTTTTCAAAAATCATGAGCTTACGGTAAAAACACCAACGGCCATTGCTGCTATCAGGGGAACCGAACTTGGTTTCGACGTAATGGAAGAACTGCCGCAAAAGGA
>JAGYNX010000105.1 GCA_018399855.1 Spirochaetota bacterium | reverse complement strand
CTTATCATGATGGACCAGTATGGAACAGACGCCTTCAGGTTTACCCTGGCCGCCTTTGCCGCGCAGGGGCGGGATATCATCATGTCAGAAAAAAGAATTGAAGGATACCGGGCTTTCTGCAACAAGATATGGAACGCCACCCGTTTTATCATGATGAACCTTGGCGATAATTTTACCCCGGCCCCCCTGGATACTGACAATCTTGAGCTTTTTGACAGGTGGATACTTCACCGGCTGAACAGTTCAATTGACAGGGTAACAGGTGCCCTTGAAGACTACAAGTTTAACGACGCCGCACATGAACTTTATGAATTCTGGTGGCATGAATTCTGCGACTGGTACCTTGAACTTACAAAGACAAGGATGTACGGGGGGGACGAAGAAAATTCCATCTCCTCGCAAACGGCAAAACAGGTTTTATATCATGTGCTCACCTCCACGTTAAAGCTTCTTCATCCATTCATGCCTTTTATATCCGAAGAGATATGGGAGAAGGTGGCCGGCAACAGCGGCAGGCTCATTGTTGCCTCATGGCCGCAACCAGATTCCCGGTTTAACTTCACCGAAGAAAACAAAAAAACCGAGACATTCAAAGAGATCGTCTACAGGATACGCAATATACGTGGCGAGATGAATATACCCCCGGATAAAAAGGCAAGCGTGGTATTGAAAACCGACAGCCAGCTGGTAACACAACTGGTAGAATCAGAAAAGGCAAACCTCCACTCACTGGCCAAACTTGAACATTTTGTTGTTGATCCTTCATATTCTCCCCTTAAAACAGATGCCGCGGCAGTGATGCCGGACATAGAGATATACGTACCCCTCAAGGGACTTATCGATATGGAGAAAGAAGCGGTCCGTCTTTCAAAGGAAATAGACAAGATCAACGGTGAATTAAAAAAGGTGGAAGGGAAACTGTCAAACGAAAAGTTTTTGTCAAAAGCTCCTTCCGACGTTGTGGCAAAAGAAAAAGCGAAGCAGGAAGAGCTGCAGGAGATAATAGAAAAGTTACAGACAAGTTTGAGCAATTTATCATAACTATTGTATACCATTATTTAAAAAGTCACTTCTACGGGAGTGACTTTTTTTTATTTTTCGCAAAATTAATAAAAAAATTTGTCCAATATGATTAACAAACAGCACTTAATGTAAATGAATATTTTGTGTGTTTTTTCACACTATTCAAATACAATAATGGTAAGTGCAATCATGAAAAAGTTAATTTATTCCATGTATAATTTTATCGTATTTTGTATCACATGTTCGGTGCTTTCTTTCCCACTTCATGCCGGCAGCATAACAACTAACATGATCTTTTTTGACAATTATTCAGTCTTCCTGCTTCTCCTGCTGATCTTGTGTTTGCTGTGTATAAATATTGTTATCTGCCTGATATGGTATTCACTTTTTCAGAAAAAGGCACACCTGTACATGGCATTGATTAGCGGGGTATGGATTATCCATACATTGTTACTGTGTCCCCCATGTAATCCTTTTTCTACAGAAACCATGAAAACCTGTATACTGGTCGGCATGACAATTACGCCACCACTCATCTACGTCATTCTACAGCATGTATACAGGGTTTTTCTTTGTGGATTAAACAAGATAATGTACACCTTCTACCTTTCCCTTTTTACAACCCTGCTGATACTCAAAATATTAGGATTACTACATACACTACTATTGGTCATCTGTCTCAGTATAATGATTCCCGCAATCCTGGTGGGCGGATATTGTATATATGCCCTGCATCTTATCAAGCCTGACAAAAAAATATACATCATAGTAATATATATCCTGATCCCATTTCTTTTTATAACCCGGGACATGATCTATTACCTTTTCTTAGCCAGGAATTTCACGGTAGCGGTATTCTTTATGTTTCTGCCATTAATGCTGGGGTTACATTTTTTGGCCTGGCATTCTATTTTTGAGAAAAAAGTAACTAAAAAGGTTCTATACGTAAGAGACATCACTATTTACCCAAATGGCACCGGCAGGGTGGCATCCCAGCATTGTCATCTCATGGAAACCGTAATCGAGTATATACGGGACAACTATACATGTCCGCTTACCCGTGAAGACCTTGCCGACATTGTAGAGATCAGCCCGGATTATCTAGGCCGCATGTTTCAGAAATATACCGGGAAGAGAATCAAAGAATATATCAATGAATATCGTATCACTGAATCTGCCAGGCTGATTAGCGAAACCAGCCACAGTTTTATTTACATAGCCTATGAAGTGGGCTTTGAATGCATTGCTACTTTTAACAGGTATTTCCAGAAAGTATATGGAATGGCACCCGGGGTGTATCGGCATAAAATGTCGTCAATGGTTAGTTCCGCAATGACAGAAGTGGAGCAGGAATCCTGCCACCCCGGCGTATAAAAAGCGAGGGGGATGACGTGTGCGCTTCCATTACGGTGGCACTACCCAGCAACCCTCCGAAAACAACGGTATCCCCCTTTACCGCGCCGGGTACCGGGATAACCCTCACCGCCATTGTTTTGTTATTGCAGACCCCAATGCTTACTTCATCAGCAATCATGGCTGATATCACGTCGGCCGGGGTATTTCCCGGAATTGCGATCATGTCAAGACCAACTGAACACACCGACGTCATCGCTTCAAGTTTATCAATGGTGATATCCCCCGATTGTGCCCGTCTTGCCATGGTAGAATCTTCACTTACGGGAATAAAAGCTCCTGAAAGTCCACCCACGTAAGAAGAAGCAAAAACTCCCCCCTTCTTTACAGCATCATTCAGCATTTTCAAATGTTTTTTCATACATCACGTACCCGGTTCATATATTTTATATTTCAGTTGACATTACCCTTTGATTTTTCCAAAAATTGCAATAACTATTAATATGCAGGCATTATTTTAGCGGGGGTCACCAGTCATGATTTCGTATGACCTGGAATGTAAGAACGGACATCGTTTCGAAGGGATATTTTCTGACTATTCTTCTTTCTGCGCACAGAGGGATAAAAAGATGATACAATGTCCAATATGCGATGACTCCCATATCAGGCAACTTTTCACCGGATGTTCCATTCAGGGAAAATCTTCTGTCAAAAAAACAGCGGGGAAAGAACACCCCACAGTACTTGAATCATTAAAGATGATCGAACAATTTGTTAAAGATAACTTCGAAAACGTGGGGAAAGACTTTCCAGACACCGCCAGGGCCATATATTACGGTATGGAAAAAGAACGGAACATTTACGGTGAGACTACCCGTGAAGAAATTAAAGACCTTGTGGAAGAAGGAATACCCGTGCTGCCTTTTCCTAAGAATGACAAGATTGAGAACTGATACTTATTCCCTGTATATGACAAAAGAAACAGCTGCCACCAGAATATACACCGCGGGTACCGCAATATTCACATAATACCCAATGGTAATCTCATAAGGATCCGCTTTTGTTAATTCACCCGCCATTGGAAGATAAATAACCCAGAACAGGTAATACATATTTACCAGCACCCTGAGCACAAGTACCCAGAAATACCTGAAAAGTGTACCCGCCACCATGAAGAACACAATACCGATCATGTATACCGACAGGGGATTGTTTATGTAATACCACTCTTCAAATATATAATAACGGGCAACCGGCAATACTACGGCAAAAAATGCAGGAACAGAATTAATTACGATGATCTTTTCTGTTAACGGTATTTCCAGAAACTTTTCATATAGGAACAGGATAAAATCATACCCATATCCCAGAATGGTCATGAATAAGTCCCTGGCAAGCATGAAAAGTTCGTGAAATATATTTATTACTGAATCAACAATGCTCATGTTATTTTCCCTTCAATGATGAAGCTGATAGTCAATAATAGAATACACTACGTCAAGAAAATAATGAGATCAATTTCTCATTTTGTCTCTCCCGGTGATTATACAAGCTCCCGTATTTTTTAATAGACACAATTTGATAAAGGCCTATACTTGTATATTAAGGGTAGGATTACATGGAGACTACCCTGATAATTTGAGGAAAATGACTTTTTTTAATAATATAATGTTTCGAAATGAGGTTTATTGTAATGGCACATTATAAGCTGGACGGAGCAAAATTCCCAACAATTGAAGAACTAAAAGAAAGCCTCTGGCCATTATACCATGATAAAATGTCCAGGGATGAATTTGACAAATATGTTGAAGAAAATGTCGAAAAATCAGAATAAATACTAGTCTGCATTACACAATTTTCGAACAGCCTCGCTAAAACCAGAAGGCCCGCTGTCCCTGGTTCGAGTTACCGGAAAATCAGTTTGCACATCATATCCATGCTGATTTTTAACCAGGTAGGGGATATCAACAACCCTGAGCATTGGGAGATCATTCATACTGTCTCCTATGGCAGCCGTTTTTAAGGTGTTATCCTTCAAGAATGCTATCATTCTCCCCGTCACTTCTTTTACCGCATCTCCCTTATTGGCCTTGCCTGATGAAAAATGATAAAATCTTCCACCCCTTGTGAGCATAAGATTTTCTTTCGCCAGTATATTATTCGCATTCTCCACGTCTTCCTGTGACAGTTGCAGCTCTTTTCCGGTAATAAAAGGGAGTGATGCCTGGCGATTTAAGGCGAGCGCCGCCTTATCTTCTGGCAAACCGGTTATTCTGGCAACTGCCTCTACCGGCATATCCTTCAGCAATACAATATCCCCGCCAATAGTTGAGCGCAACAGTGGAACATATTCTTCCAATGAACCTGTATCCATCCCGCGTAGTTGTACTGTATAATCATTTTTATCGCCAGTTTCCGAAATCCACGCGATCCCACCCCCGTTTTCAAAAACAAAGGGGTCAGCAAGGTCAAGCTCACGATGCAGTATACACATCTCGGGAAACGTTTTACTTGATACCAGTACAAGGGGATACCCTTTCTCTTTCAAAAGGGCGATCCCCGGTTTTGACAGTTGATAGCTGTAGGTGTAATGATCCAGCAACGTACCATCGATATCACTGAACACAATCACACGGTTTATCATGCGTCTTATTTTTGCCCCTGCTTTATCAACAGAAATTCAACACGACGGTTTCTTCTCTTGTTTTCAGAACTGGTATTAGGTAGAAATGGAGTTGTTTCTCCCATCCCCCTGAATGACAGCCTGTCCTTGTCAATGCCGTTATCAACCAGGTATTCCATTACCGCCTTTGCCCTGCGTTCAGAGAGTTTAAGGTTATACTTTTCTTCACCGATGTCATCCGTGTGCCCTTCGATGAGCACGTTGTAGCTTGAATATTTTTCAAGTATCTCGGTTACCCTGTCCAGGATGGGGAAAGCCCTGCCGGTCAACTTTGAACTGTCAAACTTGAACTCGATATTACTGATGCGTATTTTTAAACCACGCTCAGTAACGATCACAAGTACATCGATGGGTAACTTCACTTTCTCGGTAGATATCCTGTTCCCGGCATTATCACCTGTTTCAAGCTGAATATGATAATCGGCTGCCGACTCAACCAGCTCACCATTTTCACCAATGCCGTCCCACTTGATCTCGGCGGGTGGTGTTTCTTTTCCACTGAAAGTCTTGAATACGTCTCCTGACGGAGAATAAATAGTAATCTTCCAGTCTTTCACACCAAACTCATCTTTGGCCACAGGATAGATGGTGAGTATATCATTCTCGCCATCCCCGTCGGGTGAGAATCGCGAAGGTTCATAATCCAAATCAACATCGGGGGGAGAGCTGTCCACGATGATCTTTTTATCAAAGGAGGATGGCTTATTACCGCTTTCAAACTCCACCATCAAGCTGTAATAATACACACCGTCATCCAGCTTATCACCTTCATCATCCCGAACATCCCAGCTGACCGTACCCGGAAGCTGAGTTTTCCCCTGTATGTTTCGCACAGGTTTTTTATTTTTATCAGATATTGTGATTTCCCATCTAACAAGTCCTTTTTTATCCGAAAGATCGGTGTTAAACACAACGGGATTGTTCGAAGCGTACGAATAGTATTCCATGGGTGTAGCAATATCCGCAACCTGGTATTCCCGGGTAAGTGATATTTCCTTCACCGTGGCTTTTGTGCTGTTTCCAGCCATATCGGTAGATGTAACGAAATAGGTATACAACCCTTCCGGCACGTCCTTACCGCTGTCATTCTTACCATTCCATGTAACAGAACGGGGCACATCCTTTCCTTTCCAACTGTATGATCTTACAATATTTCCCTCATCATCTTTAAATCCGGCTTTCCATTCATCTTCAGGCTCGGTTGTAATATCCTGTCGTATCGTAAGCGTGTCTTTTCTGTTATCATCGTTAGGTGAGAAAAGGGTATATTCGGTAGACAGTTCCGCATCCGGAGCAGTCTTATCGATATGTATCACACCGGTTTTCTCAGCGGAGATGTTGTCCCGCTCATCCCACACGATGAATGAATACATATATGATCCGTCAGGTAGAGGCTTGCTTTCCTGGTTCGTGCCATCCCAGAAAAGCGTATTCGGAACCACCATTGATTCCTTCTTCGTCCAGATCTTTTTGATAAAGCCGATTGGTGAAAGACTTTCATCGATATCCCTTTCGGACACACGATATTCCTTTACCACCTGGTTCTGCTCATTCTTGATCTGCATCTTCCAGCCTTTAATCCGGCTCTGATCGTTCACGTCTAACTTGAAATAGACGAAATCTTTGTTCCCGTCATAGTTTGGCGAGATGTATTTCTGGCTGGCCTCAATGGAC
>JAGYNX010000104.1 GCA_018399855.1 Spirochaetota bacterium | reverse complement strand
CTGCCAATCTTTTCTGCCTTCACCCTGAGCACACTGTTCTTGTTCATGGTACCGCCGATCACGTACTCACCGGCAGACCTGAACACCGGCACAGGCTCCCCGGTGATCATGGATTCGTCAACGTAGCTGCCCCCCTCTACAATGGTACCGTCTACGGGTACCCTGCCTCCCGGTTTCACGATAACAGTATCACCATGAAGCACTTCCCCAACCGGGATGGTTTTTTCCTCTCCATTGCGGTATACCAGGGCGGTATCGGGATTCAGTTCCAGGAGCCTGGTAATGGTATCCGATGTCTTCCTCTTTGCCCGTGTTTCAAGGTATTTGCCAAGATTGAGAAATGAGGCAAGAAACACGGCGGTTTCGTAAAATATGAAATTGTCCGGCAGTATCCCCCCGGTTGCCAGCACGCTTGCCCCGTAGGCAACCCCGGTACCCATGGCGTACATGACATCCATATTAAGCACCCTGTTTTTCAGGGACCGGTACGCTCCCCTGAAAATGTGGCCGCTTATATATACAAATACCGGGAGAGAAAGCAGCAACATGATGACATCCACCCGCACGGGAAGGGGCAGTGACACATGCATAAGCGCGAAAAGGATCACACCGGTAAAAAGGCCTGTAACGATCTGCCATTTTTTTCTCCGCAACTGGGCCTGCACCAATTCTTTGTCACTTTCCCGGGTTTCACCCTCCAGGCCGAGAAATACATATCCCGCCGATTCTACCGCCTCACGCAGCACATGCTCTCCAACCTTTCCGGGAGTCACCTCCACCACCGCCTTGCCACTGGCGTGATCAACGCGGGCACTGATAACCCCCTCAATATCCTGCAGTGCATTGGCAACAGCCTTTGAACACATCACGCAGGTCATATCACCTATCTTCAATACGATCTCTTCCATTACCATTTACCTCTTAATATATAAGTATTACATAATATACTAAATATTAACATAATTGCAAAATAAATAGGACCACAGAGTCTCAGAGGTACAGAGAAAATATGTAAAAGGATTACCGCAAAGGCGGTAAGTTCGCAAAGGAATGAAATAATTATTTATAAAGAGGTAAAAAAAATATAATTCTTCCTCTGTACCTCTGTGACTCTGTGGTTCTACTTAAATTCAAACCAAAGATTAAAAAATCTATTTTAATGGTTGCATTCAACATTGGAATCTGCATAATCGTAATCAATGTGTGTACACTACAAGACTGGAGACACGTATGCGTATCAGTAACGAGGCCCGGGTGGGTCTCATGGTTACCGCCAGTTTTACCCTTTTTATCGTTCTGGTGGGGGTTCTGGCAAAGATCAATATATCCCAATCGGGATACCATGTTCGGGTGTACTTCAGCTTTCTCAACGACCTGAGCGCCGGTGCACCGGTGAAGATCGCCGGGGGTATCAAGATCGGGCAGGTTTCCGAGATACGCCAGTCCGGCTCGCGAACCGAGGTCGTGGTGTGGATTGACAACCGGTACAAGCTTGTCAAGTCTACCACCTTCTCCATTTTCACCTCCGGAATGATCGGTGAAAAATACGTGAACGTTATCGTGCCGGCAATAAAAGACGAGAAAGAATTTCTCAAAGATGGAGACATCAAGTACGGCATCGACCCTGCCAGTTTCGACCAGATGATGCAGACCTTTCAAAGCTTCATGCAGGACAAGAGCGGCGGTGAGATCCTTGCCGATATTTTCAAGAATTCCAATCGCTTCGTAGAAAATCTCAACAAGGTTGTGGACGAAAATAAGTACGATATACGAAAGTCCGTCACCCTGACAAGGTCAACTTTAGCAACCCTTTCAGTAGAGTCCCAGATGCTGATGCATCAGCTGAACCTTCTTACAAAGAACATGGCACAGCTTTCCGAACGGAACAAGGAAGACATCGCCATCACACTGAAAAATCTCTCTGAGATTACCAGCAACCTGAATACCATTATTTTCCGACTTGAGAAGGGACGGGGCACCATGGGAAAACTGATCTACGATGAGGAAATATACAACAACCTGCGGGACGCGTCAGTTTCCGCCAAAGACCTTTTCAACAGGTTGGAAAAAGACCCATCCCTTTTACTGTTCAGACCAAAGAAATAGCAGAGATTCATGGCAAAAAAAGCAAAAAGCGTCTTCATATGTACATCATGTGGTGCGGAACATTCAGGATGGATGGGCCGTTGCGCTGCATGCGGTGAATGGAATACCATCGAAGAAGATATCATTGTAAAAACCACCTCCATGGCCACCCCCGGGGCATCACCTTCTTCACGTCTTCTCTCCCAGATACAGCCTGATGAGCATCAGCGGGTGCAAACCCGTATTGAGGAGTTTAACCTGTTATGCGGCGGCGGCATCGTGCCGGGTTCGGTGCTGCTTATCGGTGGTGAGCCTGGAATAGGAAAGTCCACCCTTGCCCTGCAGCTGGCACAATCATTTTCAACCCTGTACTGTTCTGGTGAGGAATCACCACAGCAGATACGGCAGCGGGCAGACCGTATCGGCATCGACTGCGAAAGAATAACCGCCACATCGGCAACCATCCTTGAGGATATATTACATCTTATTGATTCTGAAAAGCCCGGTTTTGTCATCATTGACTCTGTGCAGACCCTCATGTCAAGGGAGCTTGCTTCACCTGCAGGTTCAGTAAGCCAGATCCGGAATGCAACCTCCCGGCTGGCAGAGGTAGCCCGCCAAAGCGCCACTCCATTTCTTCTTGTGGGCCATATCACCAAGGAAGGCAGTATCGCCGGCCCAAAGCTTCTTGAGCACCTGGTGGATACCGTTCTTTACTTTGAGGGTGACTTTACCCGCGAATATCGAATGCTGCGGGCATTCAAGAACAGGTATGGTTCGGTAAACGAGATCGCCCTTTTTGAAATGACACGCCAGGGATTACTAGAGATAAGCGACAAGAGCCGTCTTTTCATGAATCCATCATCATCAGCTGCCCCCGGGAATACCATATCCGCAGCGGTAGAGGGCAGCCGTACCGTGCTTTTCGAGGTGCAGTCACTGGTAACCGCTACAGGCTTTACAAACCCCAGGCGCATGGCAGATGGTTTTGATCTGAACAGGCTTGTGCTTCTACTGGCAGTACTTGAAAAACATGCCGGGCTTGGACTTTCTTCTTTTGATGTATTTGTAAACGTGGCAGGGGGATTTCAGGTACAAGATACCGCGTCAGACCTTGCCGTTGCCTGTGCCGTGGCCTCAAGTCTGAAGAACATCCCTGTTGATCATCGTACAGGATTCCTGGGTGAAATATCTCTTTCCGGTGAAGTTCGTCCGGTAACACAATCATCAAGGCGTATACAGGAATTTTTCAGGTCGGGTTTTACCCGTCTGCTTCTTTCATCAGCCGACGCGGCTGAAGCAGAAAAAACAGAATTTACCGGCGAGATTGTGGCCGTAAGGGGTATCGCTGAAGCTATACAACTTCTCCTGTAGCGGTTATATCAGCTGAAAGCTCATCAAGTATCAGGGTGAAAAGACCTTTCGCCGCGAATACCGGGTCAATCCGCTCACCTACCATCGTGGCCATCATGCTGAACAGCTCTTCCGCCTGGTTGATCTCTTTCACCTGTGCAACCTTACGAATGGGTACTTTGCAAAGTTCCGGTTCATCAAGTGAATGGTAAGACCTGCATGATACCGGGCGCATGGGATATACAAGGCATTCGCCTTCTTTAAGAAAAGGGCAAGCTACCCAGCGTTCAATCCAGGTATCGGGTTTGTTTTCACCGGGTTCAAGGTAATCCTGAAGGGTAGAAGCGTGAAGATGCACAGCTTCGCGCAACTGATCATCCCATTTATTAATACCCTGCAGATACTCCATGACAGCCAGGGCTTCCACGCGGGTACAGATAACCATCCGATGACAGCATGCGTCACAGCCCTTGCTGCATCTTATTTCCTGGCCGGTTGACATCAAAAGCCCGTCCAGGGGTTCATACACAGCCCGGTGTAATATGGCGCCCGCTGATGTGTGCTCGTTAAACGCCTGCTCAACCCGCCCTGTCAGAACGGAAAAAAGATCTTCCATGTTATTCTCATGTTATGAAAAAAGTGTTGCATAAATAATGGGTAATTTCGATATAATAGGTAGAATGTGTACTACATGTAAACTACTTTATCATAACATGTGGTATATACACCAATAAAATGTGATAATATTACTATTAAAACCGGGATATACGAAAGATCATGCGAATCACTCTGAAACTTTTCAACAGCAGGATAAAAGGGAAAACCATGGAAAAATGGGGACTCCTAAAAAAACGTACCGGAAAGTGGTGGGACCGTTTCATTGAAAAGGGGCATGAGAAGATGACCGTTATGTTCATACCACATAACGAGCGAAAAATATTCAACTTCCAGATATCCAAGTTTACCGTTTCTTTTTTCGTATTACTTTTCATGGTGGTAATTGCCACCTCCACCTATGCGGTTATTAAAAACACATCCATCAAGCGTGAAGAAGAACGTCTACTCACTAATTACAAGGACATACGGTCACAGCTTATACGTTTCGAAAAACTCACCGATCAGATCAACTCTGAAATCGACGACATGAAACCGGAAATTGAAGAATTGTATGAGCTGGCAACGGGTAATGATGAATATGATGACATATGGATGCAGGTAGCAAGAGAAGAACTTTCAGATGAAGACCTCAAGAAGCTTGCAAATATCCTTCCCTCCGAGGTATTTACCCTTCGGAAAATGCAGAAAGATTTGATCTGCACAACCAATACAATTAAAACAGTTAAAAACTTCATAGATGTGCGAAATAAAGTTATAAATGATACCCCTTCCATCGTACCAAACCGTGGACACATTACCTCCCTTTTCGGCTGGCGGCGGTCTCCCTTCGGTTTTGGTCGTGATTTTCACACTGGAATAGATATCGCCGCCCCCCACGGCACCGAGATTCGGGCCACCGCTCCGGGAAAGGTTATGACATCCGGCTGGGGAGGAGGCTATGGGTACATGGTGCGGGTTAAACACAAGTACGGTTTCGAATCTATATACGGCCATTGTTCACGTATCACGGCTCGCCAGGGAGACTACGTTCGCAAGGGACAGGTAATCGGGTACGTGGGACAAACCGGTTCGGCAACCGGTAATCACTGCCATTACGAGATCCGGCTGGGCAACGTGGCCATCAATCCGTACCCGTACATGAGCCGCATGTGGTAATGTAACGCGTCATTGCGTAAATTTTCCATTCAGCACCACTTCATATATAAAAAAATGGACCTACACGGCAATAAACAGGTATGTCAAATTTACTGTCCCGAATAGGTATAACAATAATATGCACGGGGACACTCTCATTCGGGGCACTCCTTCTTTCCCAGGATACCGCTTCACGTAAACCCTTTACCACACTTCTTCGGGAATTTATCGATGCCCACGCAACAGCACCACCCCGCCAGGAAGGGCAACACGCCGGTCCAGGGTATAATGGTGATCCCCTGCAGGATTTTCGCTGGCAAAATGCCGGCACAATGCTTGAGTACCGGAAAGGTGACTGGAACCGGTATATTGTAAAACCCCGATACAATTTTTCCGATGACGTGAACAAGCTCCTGGAAGTTGAGAAACAGCAGGATGTGAACATAATCTCTTATGGCTCCATGGACATGGATTTTACCTACGGGAAAACCATGTTTACCGATGATAAATACAAACGCTTCGACGAGGACAAGCCCGTTTCACAGGTTGTACAGCCCGGCTTCAACCCGGTCAACGAGATGCAGCTGCACGTTGAGGGCCACGTGGGTAAGCGCCTCACCCTCTACATCGATCACGACAGCCGCACAAGGGATAACCATTATCTCATGCAATACCGTGCCGTGGAAGATGACGAGGTAATCAGGGAGATCAACGCCGGCGAGATCGACATAAAGATGAACAAGTCAAAATACGCCGTGTACGATGACACCTCTTCAAAGGGTCTGGGCATCGACATGACCCTGCGTAAAGATGATTTTCAGCTGAAGGCCTTCGGCAGCGTCAGCCGTGGTGAAACCATGGTTGAAAAATTCAGGGGTTATTCTTCGGCAAGTACTGTTAATCTCAGGGAATACCAGTACGTCACCGACACCTACTACCAGCTTGAAGCATTTAAGCGATATGACGGCCTGTCATCTCCTCCTGCAATTCAAGGAAGTATGTATACATCTCTCATTACTTTTACATCAGCACCTGTCAACATCTCCACATATGAGCCCTACAGTGTCAACATTGATAGTGAAGGATTCGACCTTTACATGGATGATGCTGATCCGTACAACAACATAAATGAACTACGATTGACAATAAACAGTAACGACATGGGAACATACACGAAATTACAGGCCGGAAGTGATTATACCATAAACTACACTACGGGACTCATCACCATGAGGCGATCGGTGCCAGCAAAGTCCCGGATTTTTGCCGTGTATAAACTGGAAGGGAGCGCCAACTCTACCGACCCGTCAGCCCACGTCGGCCATCCGGATTTTCCAGGTAAAACGCTGGTTTTTCTCAAGTTCGGTTCCAGCCTCCACGAAGACAGTGATTTTGACGGCAACTGGTCTGATCCCGCTGATGATAAAAATGGTGACGGTGTACCCAACCTGGACATCTACGAGATTCGCGGCATCTACTACATTGGGGATCAGCAGCTTCTGAACCAGAATTTTAAGATCAACTTCTATGATAACAACAACCTGCTGAGAAAAACCCAGGTTTCATCTCTTGGACGGTATACCGTTGACTACAACAG
>JAGYNX010000103.1 GCA_018399855.1 Spirochaetota bacterium | reverse complement strand
CGCAAAGAGCTGGATGATATCTTCATGTTCGTTATGGATGATAATAACATTATCATAGAAGACCTGACCGATCTTTACGTGAATACCATGGAGAATACAGGATACGGTGAAAAGCGGATCGGCGAGATACTGCTTGAGCGTGGACTGATCACTGAAAATGAACTGCAGGATATCCTGGGTGAACAGGAAAACAGGAACATGAAGATTGGCGATATCGCCGTGAGCAAGGGGTATGTCACAGAAGACGATCTCACCGAAGTGCTTGATGTGCAGGACAACATAAGAAAGAAGGTACAGGCCAATACGGTTCGGGTTGATACCGCCAGGCTTGACAACCTGTTGAATCTACTTGGTGAAATAGTTATTGGACAGGCCTCCCTTCACCGCATAGGTGAAGACCTTGACGAGGACAAGAACTACCGGCTTACCAACGCCCTGTATGCCCTTGACAGAACCACCAGGGAATTTCAGGAACAGCTGATGTCCATACGCATGATCCCTATTGGTCCCACCTTTGACCAGTTCAGAAGGTTCGTGCGTGACGCGGCCCATTCGGCGGGTAAAGAGATCTCGCTGCAGATACAGGGAAGAGAGACCGAGCTTGACAAAACGGTTATCGAGAAGATCGGTGATCCGCTGAAGCACATGATACGTAATGCCATAGATCATGGAATAGAAACACCTGAAAATCGAATAAAAGCGGGGAAAGGTAGAACAGGTTCCATATCCCTGAAAGCTTTTCACCAGGAAGGCAACATATATATCGAGATAACTGATGACGGAAAAGGTATCAGCAGGCAAAAGCTGAGAGAAAAAGCTGAACACCTTGGAATGATAAAACCGGGAGAAGATGTGCCCGATCACCGGCTGCTTGCTCTCATCTTCGCCCCGGGCTTCTCAACAGTTGAGAACGTGGGAGAGATGTCGGGACGCGGTGTAGGCATGGACGTGGTAAAGACCAATATCGACGAACTGCGCGGCAACGTTGAGATTGAAAGCGAAGAAGGAATTGGCACCACCATACGGATAAAGCTGCCCCTCACACTGGCAATTATAGACGGTATGCTGGTTCGTGTGGGACAGCAGACCTATATTATACCCTTACTGTCAATTCTTGAGTCGATACAGCCCAGGGAGGAAGAAGTAAAAACCGTTGAAGGCAAGGGTGAAGTGATAAAGGTGCGTGATGATTACGTGGCCCTGCTGCGCCTGTATGATTTTTTCAACCTTGAACCGGAATTTACCAATCCATGGGAATGCCTGGTGGTGATAGTTGAATCAAACGGCGAAAAGGTGGGACTGATGGTGGACGACCTCATAGGGCAGCATCAGACGGTTATCAAGAGTCTTGACAGCCACGCCTCCAGGTCACGAAGTTTATCCGGGGCGGCCATTCTTGGTGACGGCCGGGTAGCGTTGATCGTGGATATTCACGGCCTGATCGGTGAAGTAAAAGGATACTAGGAGGAATACAATGTCAACATTGCAAATACAGAAGGACACCGGCATTAAGAATATAACATCACTGTATGAGGATATACAGGGAGCCCTTACTGAAGGGGAAGAACTGGTGCTGGATTTTGCAGACGTACAGAGAGTAGATCTCTCCGTCATACAATTGATCATGTCAGCGCAGCAGCATGCCAGGAAGATGGAGAGTGTTATTAAAATAAAAAATGTGTCTGATGATGTGCGTGAACAGCTATTTATCGGCGGACTGATTAAGTAGAAAGGGGGGATGAAGGTGAAACACATAATGGTAATCGATGATTCCAATACAATACGAATGAGTGTGCAGCATACTCTCAAAGAACTGGGGTATCCCATTACACCGGCAGAGAACGGATTTGACGGACTGAATAAGATCCAGGATATCTGCAGCAAGGGAGAGGATGTGGCAATGTGCATCGTTGACGTGAATATGCCCGAGATGGACGGGATCAGTTTCGTAAAAGAGTTTCGCAAAACGGACCAGTTTACACCAGTTATAATACTGACAACAGAATCCGGGTCCGCGAAAATAGAAGAGGGCAAAAACGCGGGAGCGTCGGGCTGGCTGGTAAAACCATTTGAGCCCTCTGCCCTTAAGACAACAGTACAAAGATTAATTCGTTAAAGGAGGATGACATGAGCGAATCAGTACAGGCAGAAACTGTAGACAAACAGCAGGTATATAACGATTTAAATGACGCGGTAGATACCAACCAGTATGTTACCTTTCTCATAGGAAGCGAAGTGTACGGCGTAGAAGTGCTGCGGGTGCAGGAGATAATCGGCATGACCAGGGTAACCCAGGTGCCAAACAGTATGCACTTTATGAAAGGTGTGATCAACCTGAGGGGCACAGTGGTTCCCGTTGTTGACATGCGGCTTCGTTTTGCCATGGACGAAAAGGACTATGACAATTTTACCGTTATTCTCATCGTTGAGGTAAAGGGTACCATGATCGGAATGATCGTCGATTCTGTTTCTGACGTGGTGAATATCCCGGTAAAAGATATTCAGGATACCCCTCATTTCAGTGCCAGCATTCGAACCGACTACATCAAGGGAATCGGCAGAATAGAAGAAGACCTGGTGATAGTACTCGACGTGGATAAAATTCTGAGTCACGAAGAGATCGAGAAAATCGAACAGGGAACAATAAAACAGTAATTAAGCGGTAGGCAAAGATGCTACGCAAGGAAAACAGTAAATACGGTGTCCCCATGTACATGCTGCATCCGGGTGACTATTACGTAACAGATCAGAAGTGCCTGATGGGCTCAATCGCCGGCATCACGGCGGTTGTATGCCTGTATGATCCCGGCCGGCGTATTGGGGGAATGGGACACTTCATAATACCCGGTACCCAGGGAACAGAGGACATTCTTTTTGATGACATATCAAAAGAAGGTATATTAAAGATAGAATACATCATGGGAGAGATCGTAAAACTGGGGGGGGACAGGAAAGACCTGAAAGCAAAACTCTTCGGCGCGGGGAGTTATCCGGGTACAGATAATAACCCTTTAACCCTTTCAAGAAGTAACATTACATTTCTTCATGATTACTTCAGAAACGAGGGGATACCCATCATCAAGGAAAGCCTGGGGGGACGTCACCGGCGAAAAGTGTTGTTCTCTCCGGTTGACGGAAAGGTCTTTATGAAATTACTGGAGAACAATATGGACGCGTCAAAATTTATTGAGCTAGAGAAGCAATACGTTGACCAGGTATTTCGAAGCGGCGATACCTACGGCGATGTAATAATGTTCTGATCCGGGAGGGATACGATGCATGAACAATACAGCCATCACTTTGAGAAAAAAATGGTATCTATCAACGCGGGAGAATACTACGTATCAGATTCAAAAGAGATAATAAGTACACTCCTGGGTTCATGTGTTGCCATATGCCTGCATGACGCTGAGAAGGGCATCGCGGGTATGAATCATTTCATGCTTCCCGGCAGGGTGCTTGTGGGAAGCTACACCCTGAGTAATTCAGACAAGTACGGGATCAATGCCATAGACACACTCCTCAACACCATGGAGAAAAGAGGGGCCCTGCGAAAAAATATCACCGCGAAAATATTCGGCGGCGGTTCTGTTATGGAATGCATGAAAGACAGTACAATGAAGATACCATTCGATAATGTATCACACGCTTTTATGCTGCTTGAAATGGAAGATATTCCAATTGTCCAGAGTGATACCGGGGGACACTTTACCCGTAAGGTATACATGGATGTAAAATCAGGCAAGGTGTTCCTTAAAAAATCAACATCAGTTGTGGACATCCAGAAGGTGGTCACCGCGGAGATCCAGCACAGGATCACACTACCCGTGTAAGTAGGACATTTCCTGCTTACACGTGCTACCAATTCCCGGAATTTTTAATGTAAAAAACTGGTGATTGCGCGTACTTGTAAGTATATTAATACCAGTAAACCGCAGTAACCGGTTTGATAAGAAATGCTGATAATGATGTGGAGGTTCTATGAGCCAGGTTGATGAACATGTTAAGAAAAGAACGATGAATAATGATAACGAAGAGGTTGAAACTAACCAGTACGTTACATTTCTCATAGCCAGAGAAACCTATGGTGTTGAAGTACTGCGGGTGCAGGAAATCATTGGTATGACAGGGATAACCCATGTTCCCAACAGCATGGAATTCATGAAAGGGGTAATTAATCTACGTGGAACCGTGGTGCCGGTTGTTGACATGCGTCTGCGTTTTGGAATGGAAGAAAAGGATTATGATAACTTTACCGTTATCCTGATCGTAGAAGTAAAGGGCTACATGGTTGGTATGATCGTAGATTCAGTTGCTGACGTAGTAGATATACCCATTAAAAATATTCAGGATACCCCGCATTTCAGTGCCAACATAAGAACAGATTATATAAAGGGAATCGGACGCATAGATGAAGATCTTGTAATCGTTCTCAATGTGGATAAGATACTCAGTAGTGAAGAACTTGAGAAAATGGAACTTGTGAAATAAACGGCCCGTATTTTCTGTTTTAAAATAAAAATATTTTTGACATATATTGTCAGAAAGTACATGATGATTACAGCGTAACCCCTTCTTGTTCTGAAGGGGTGATTTGTTTTAAATATTATTCATGAAAGCAGGTTCAGATGATCGATGTAAAAATCAATGAAATGGATAAAGTGGTGATCCTTGAGCTTATTGGCGAATTCGATCTTGATTCAATCAGTACCGTAGAAAAGAAGTGGCAAGTAGTTGTGGAAAATAATCCTGAAGTTATCGGGATAAACTGCAAAAATCTTCAGTTCATTGACTCGTCGGCAATCGGGACACTGGTTAAATTTCTGAATGGTGCCACCAGCAGGGGTATTAACCTTGTTTTTTATGATTTGAACAAATCAATAAGTGCTATTTTCAAGACCGCCAGGCTTGATAACTTCTTCACCATTACCACAAAAGAAGAGTTTGAGAAGAAGTACCTGCATAAATAGATGACTGCATTTTCAAAATTATTTTTAACCGCAGATACACGCAGATGGACACAGATGATGTGTGATCAGAATCGATTGAAAAGTGAATTAGGGAATTTTTGTAATCCTTGAAATTTTAATAATAGTATCACGCAAAGACGCGGGGAACGCGGAGAGTTTGTGCCCTTCCTCAGCGTTTCCGCGCCTCTGCGTGATACCAATTTAGTTTTCATTATTCAATAGTTTTTTATGATATTCCGGAATGAGACACATTTTTCAATAATATAAAAAGCCACACCCGTTTAGACAAGTGTGGCTTTTGTGCGTTCAGTGCCTGCGATTCAAATAATATTTATCAGTAACTGTTAATCACGTTACTGGCGATAACCAGCCTCTGTATCTCTGATGTTCCCTCGTATATTTCAGTTATTCGGGAATCCCTGTAGTACCGTTCAACGGGATATTCTTTTATATATCCGTATCCGCCGAATATCTGAATGGCCGTATGGGTGGCCCTGTGTGAAGCTTCAGAGGCATACAGCTTGGCCATGGCGGCATCTTTAGAATGGTGCCGTCTTTCACCCCTGCCGATATAGAAGGCGGCCCTGTAAGTGAGCATTCGGGCAGCTTCAATCTCTGTGGCCATGTCGGCAATCATCCACTGTATTGCCTGCATGTTTGAAAGAGACTGGTTGAACTGTTTTCGTTCTTTAGCGTATGTAACAGAAGCGTCCATTGCTGCCTGGGCGATACCAAGTGCCTGGGCAGCGATACCCACACGTCCACCGTCGAGGGTATGCATGGCAATCTTGAAGCCGTCACCTTTTTTACCCAGCAGGTTCTCTTCGGGTACCTCACAGTTGTCGAAGATAAGTTCGGTTGTTGAAGAGGCGCAGATACCCAGTTTATCCTCGGTTTTTCCGACCGAATATCCCGGGGTATCACTCTCTACGATAAACATGCTGAGGCCTTTGTGTCCTATGCCTTTTTCTGTTACGGCGATTACCACGGCAACGTTGGCTACACCACCGTTGGTGATGAAGTTTTTAGTTCCATTAAGAACCCACTTGCCGTTCTTGAACTCTGCTGTGGTCTTTGTGCCGGCAGCGTCTGAACCCGCGTCGGGCTCGGTGATTCCGAAACAACCAAGCCATTCGCCGGTACAGAGCTTTGACAGGTATTTCTTTTTCTGTTCTTCGTTGCCAAAATAATAAATGGGTGAAAGGCAGAGTGAGTTATGGGCTGAAACTATAACACCGCTAGTGGCGCAGCCACGTGATAATTCTTCAACCGCGATAGCATAGCTCAGGTAATCCATACCAGAACCGTTATATTCTTCCGGGTATACCACACCCAGCATACCCATTTCACCAAGTTTTTTCACGTGATCCCATGGGAATTCGTGTGTTCTGTCATAATGTTCGGCGGCAGGTGCAAGCTCATTATCAGCGAATTTTCTGCACATGTCCCGTACCATCTGCTGCTCTTCAGTAAGATTGAAATCCATATGCCGATTCTCCTTGTATGTATTTATATTTTTATATTCCTTTGTATAATAATCAAAAAATATCAACATATTTGTCAAGGCAATATTATAATTTCAGGGTATATAAGTAGAACCACAGAGGCGCAGAGGTACAGAGAAAGGATATAAGGATAAAGGGATAAGTGTTGTTTTACTTTTTGTAAGAAATAAAATATGATTAATGGCTCATTCCGGAATTTTGGGGAAAACCATCAAAATCACCTCTCTGTCATTCCCGCCCCCACGCAGGCGGGGACGGGAATGACATTTTTCACTTTTCACTTAATTTCATTTATCTGCGGTTATAAAAAATTATTTTCAATTCCCAGGAATCCGGAAAGACCCAAAAAAATGAAATTTTCAGGTGGCAAAATTCATCATAAGGTAATTGACCTCG
>JAGYNX010000102.1 GCA_018399855.1 Spirochaetota bacterium | reverse complement strand
CTGTATAAAATATTATTAAAGAAATCATAAAAAAAGTTACCTGTGAAAGGTAACTTTTTTTATGTTCTGTGGTGAGGGGTGGATTCGAACCACCGAAGGCTGCGCCGACAGATTTACAGTCTGTTCCCTTTGGCCACTCGGGAACCTCACCATGTACAGTAGCTGGCGAGAGGAATTGAACCCCCAACAAGCTGATTACAAATCAGCTGCTCTACCGATTGAGCTACGCCAGCGTTAATGTGATATCCTTCATAAAGAATCTCAGGGTACTGTCAATAATTTTTTTCATAAGGTTATTTAAAATATGAGTTTATGCATGAATTGTTTCATATACACAAGGTTCTCACTGGTATGAAGGCGAACTATTTACATAAGTTACATTATCAATAAATAATATGTTATTGACATTTTATTATTCTAAATGATTTTATGATGAGAGGGGCTGGTAATGATTGCATATAACCAGGTTACTTATCATGCATTTCAATATAATTCCTGACGTATCGAAATAAGGTTATTTTAATGAGAAATATGTCTACAATTGTTGCGATTCTATTTATGCTTTCGATGGTTCCATTAGCAGCAGAGCAATCGGTTAGAAAGGTGACCCTGGATGAATGTATACAGATAGCACTTGATAACCATCCTGATATACAAAAGGCAGCAGAAAGTCATAAAAAAGCTATGGCTGACCTGGGTGTGTCACGGGCAGTGAACAGGGTGCAGATCAACGGTGAAGTGAAAACAATTGAAATATTGAGGGAAGATGCTTCTTCTAGTGAACTGAATATACCCGGTACAGATACGTTAATAGGATTATTCGCCGGTGTTACCGCTACCTATCATTTAATTGACCCTAAAAGTTCTAAAATTGAAGACGCTAAAAAACTGGCGGTGGATGCTGCCCGGATAAAGATGCGGTCAACCAGGAACAATGTTTTACTAAATGTAAAAAAAGCATATTATGGCTACCTGTTTGCCAGGCAGAACCAGAATATGCGATCAAAATTACTTGAAAAATTTAAATCAAAACTGGAAACAGCAAGGATTTTACATAAAAACGGCCAACGCCCCATACTTGATGTCAGCAAAGCAAATCTTGATTATGGGAATGCCAGGCTGGCGTATCTCAAATCAAGAAATACTACAATGGTGATGAAAAATGAGCTTTTGTCTTCAATGGGACTTGTAGAAGAAAATATTCAGATAATTCCTGAATTAAAAACTGGCTCCATAAATTTGCCGGGTATACATTACTCTTTCAGTGAATTGATTACCCTGGGTGATACCTATTCATCTGATATGCAGTTAGCGCGGATAAACAAGAAGCTTTCAAAAATACAGATTGAAGTAGAGCGTGCTTCACGGATACCGGTTGTTGATATACTGGCGTCACTTGGTTTTGAAAACAGGGCAATTATGGAAACTAATAAATACATGAACAATATGCAGGGAGCAAACTGGGAACCAACTGCTCATTTTGGGTTGAAGGCAAGTATACCCATATATAACGGCGGGGCAATTGAATCACGTATTGATGGGGCAGTAGCGGATTACAACCAGACCCTTTATTCTGAACGAGGAATAAAGATACAAATGCATTCTCTCATAAGAAATTATGTGAATACAATCAATGAATTACAGAAACAGGTTGAAATTCTGGAACTGGCACAGGATAATGCGGAAAAACATTTACAACTGGCAACCAAGAGTTATGAAAATGGCGTAGGTACACAATTGGATTTAGAAGACGCGGAGCTTGCGGTTCTGAATGCGCAGTTAAATTTTATCCAGACAAAAAGTGATTATTATATTACCCTGGCAAAGCTTGCGAATATTATAGGGGTCAATGAAGATTATATTAGTGGTAACAAGGAAAAATAAAAATGACCAGGAAAAGAAAGATAATTATAATATCAGCAGCGATATTTGCATTCTTTATTATTATTGTGTTATGGGCCAGGGGGTGCAAACAAACCCTTAACCTTGTATATGAATATGATAAGGTTACAATAGGACCGATTGAAAAGACCATATCAGTAACCGGTACAGTCGATTTGCTGGAATCAGAGAGGATATTGAGTAATGTAGATGGTATTGTGCAAAAAGTATATGTGGATTATAACCAGAATATCAAGAAAGGCCAGCTTATGGCAAAAATTGACGCCGGGGATTTAAATTTACGGCTGCAAAAAGCAAAAAAGCAGCTTGAAAGGGCACAACTTGATCTACTTGGTATTAAAAAGGAATACGAAGGCAAGAAGTCACTTTTTAAAGAAAATTTAATTTCAGAAAATGCCCTGCAGCTTGCGGAACTGGAATATAAAAAGGCACTTACAACGGTTAAACAGATTGAACTGGATTATGAGAGCCTGCGCGAGCAGCAAAAATCAACCAGGGTATATTCTCCAATTTACGGAATGGTTATGTCAAAAGAAATTGAAGAAGGTTATCCAATTGGGGTAAACAAGCTCATGTTTACCCTCGCAAAAACATTAAAAAAAATGAAACTTAAAATCAGCATAGATGAATCAGATATTGGTTATGTGAAGAAAGGTCAGCAGGTAACGTTTAGCGTAAGTGCATATCCCGGCAAAAAATTTGATGGAAAAATTGACCAGGTTCGTTTTAACCCAATTAATAGAGGCGGGGTCATTTCATATGAATCAGTTGTAATTTGCAACAATACCGATCTTCTGCTGAAACCAGGCATGACGGCAACGGCAACAGTATTGGTAGAGGAAAAGAAAAATGTATTACGAATAGCCAATGATGCTTTTGTTGTATCCCCGGTTGATGTAGAAGTACCCGCCGGGAAAAAGTTTATCTGGAAAAAGAAAGATGTAGCTCTTGGGGATTTACCTGTAGATCATGTTGAAGTGAAGACAGGACTTGTTGGTGATTTTTACACTGAAATTACATCGAAGAATATTGAGAAAGGTGATAAAATACTGGTAAGACTGAGAAAAAAAGTAGATGTCAAGGACGAGATCGACCAATATGGTAAATAATCTTATAGAAATATCTGATCTGTACAAGATATATCCTATCAGCGAAGAAATCAGTGTCCATGCCCTTCAAGGGGTTTCATTGTCCATTAAAAGAGGGGAATTCGTATCAATAATGGGGGCGTCGGGGTCGGGAAAATCCACCTTCATGAATATCCTGGGATTTCTTGATACACCAACTACCGGCAGATACGTTCTTGATGGTATTGATGGAAGCACATTAAATTATGACGAGAAAGCAGAGATACGTAACCGTAAAATCGGCTTTGTGTTCCAGGGATTCAACCTGCTTTCCCGGACATCAGCCATTGAGAATGTTGAACTTCCACTTTTATACATGGGTGGCATTACCACCAGGGAAATGCAGGATAAGGCCCGGAAATACCTGGGTATGATCGGCCTTGCCGGAAGGGAACACCATCATCCCAGTGAGTTGTCCGGTGGAGAGCAGCAAAGGGTTGCCATCGCCAGGGCACTGGTTAATGAACCGGCCATTATTTTTGCCGATGAGCCAACTGGTAATCTTGATACAAAAAATACTGAAGACATAATGAACCTCTTTACCAGCCTGAATCAAGACCTGGGAATCACAATCATTCTTGTTACCCATGAGCCAGAAGTGGCTGAGTACACAAAAAGAAAAGTTATTTTCAGGGATGGTCATATTATTGAGGACTCACCAGTAAAAAAAAGAAAAAAGGCTGGTATGAAAAAAAGGTAAGTTGATGAATTTTAAAAATCTGTTCATAACAGCCCTGCGCGCGTTGAATCGTAATAAAATGAGATCCGCATTAACAAGTATCGGCATCATCATTGGTGTGTCATCGGTTATAATGATGATAGGTATCGGCAATAGTGCCAGGATTGCTGTAAGAGAGAAAATATTTACTTATGGTGCCAACGCGATGTCGGTTTATGATTCAAAAAAACCTCTTACCCTGCGTGATGTAGAAAATATTGATCGACTACTTCCCCAGGTACGATATATAAGCCCTTTTGTATATAAGTCATATGTATTAACAAAAGGGGGCGGCCAGTTCATTTACAGTAGGCTTTACGGTGTGAACAATGATTTTTTTAAAATAAAATCGTGGCCATTGACGAATGGCAGGTATTTTACCGAAAGGGAGATAGCAGCAAGTGAGAAGGTTGTTATTATCGGTAATAGTGTGAGAACTGAGCTATTCGGATATACAAATCCGGTAGGAGAAGTTCTCAATGTCGACGGACTTCCATTCAAGATAGTTGGGCTTCTAACCGAAATGGGTCAGGCACTATCGGGCAGGGATTTCGATAATGTATTGATTGTTCCCCATACAACCGCAGCAATGAAAATTATGGGGAAACGAACATTTGATGAAATATACGTGTCAACTTATTCTGAAACAGAAATTGATGAGACCGTTGAACAACTAAAAGAATATTTCAGACGTACCCATGTCATTCTCCCGGGAAAGATGAATGATTTCAAGATAAAGACAAGTAAAGAAAAACTGCAGATGGTGAAGTACATTTCTAATACCCTTTCCATATTACTTGCCGGTATAGCATCGATTTCGCTTTTCGTTGGTGGTGTTGGTATAATGAATATTATGCTTGTTTCAGTCAGTGAGCGAACCAGGGAAATCGGTATTCGAATGGCGATCGGTGCAAAGAGACGTGATATCCTGACGCAATTCCTCATCGAATCTGTTACATTAAGCGGAGCTGGAGGAATAGTGGGAATGCTTCTTGGTCTTGGAGTGTATTACCTGATAATATTTTTTGTTGATTGGCCTTTTATATTTTCTTTCTTTTCTATAATCGTAGCGTTCTTTTTCTCATGTGCGGTTGGGATTTTCTTTGGCTATTATCCTGCACGTAAAGCTGCTGATCTAAAACCAATAGAAGCATTACGTTACGAATAACCCTTCCAATTAAAACGTAATTACATCTTTTTTTATTTTCTCTATTAAGACATAATCTTACCTGTACCGATAAAAGTAACAGGTATTATGAATATTAAAAATATATATGTTATGTCATATCTTTGTAAACCCCCGGTGTATTCTTAGTGTAATAATGTTGTATCAGGAGGTATTACCATGACTATCTATTTCATAAGTTGAGGAGAATTGAATTGAAGGATATAGTGGCTATTAAAAGGTTTAAACGGTTCTTGCAGATTGAAAAAGGATTGTCCCCTAATTCAATCTATTCTTATACTTACGATCTGAAAAAATTTACTGATTTTCTTGCCAATAAAAATAAGAATATTCTGTCGGCAACACAGGATGATGTGCAACAATTCTTAAAATACGAAAAAACAAAAAAGCATAATTCATCCAGAACCCTGGCACGTTCCCTGGCTGCCATAAGACAATTTTATAATTTTCTCTCTGATACTTATGGAGATGTGAATAACCCAACCCACAAGATCGAGACTCCACATGTTGAGAAAACCCTTCCTGATTTCTTGTCAGCAGAAGAAGTTAATAAGCTTTTTAATTCAATTTCAGAAAACGACGTATATCAATTAAGGGACAAGGCCATTTTTGAATTATTATATTCATGTGGATTGAGAATAACCGAGGCTGTTGAACTTAAAATTGGAAATATTGATTTTGAGAACAGGTTATTGAAAGTTACCGGGAAAGGGAGTAAGGAAAGAATTGTGCCAATGGGAAATGAAGCAAAGAGATTGCTATACAAGTACATACAGGAATCAAGGCCGATGATACTGGGTGATCGTAATAGTGAATATCTCTTTGTAAGTAAGAAAGGCGGGATGATAAACAGAAAATCTGTATGGAGACTGTTGAAAGGATATGTTGACCAGACACAAATCAATAAAAATATCACCCCTCATACGTTGCGACATTCATTCGCAACGCATCTCCTTGAAAGGGGCGCAGATCTAAGATCTGTACAGGCTCTTCTGGGACATGTTGATATTTCAACTACCCAGGTATATACACACATGGCACGGAAACAACTTCAGGAGATTCATAAGAAATTTCATCCAAAAGGGTAAATGTGTTGATGCGTTTAGCAATGAAAGGAAAACGTTTTTTTATATTAGTATTGTTATTTATGGTTTTCACATTACTTGATGGATGTGCTCCTTCGAGTGAATACCTTCTTAAAAAAAGCAGAAAGATGGGTACGGATAAGGATTATGTAAAAGTGCTTATACAAAAGACTGATAGCAGAATTACAATTACATCACGATCGCGTGTAAAAATATCGTCTCTAAATAATAACAGTATTAAATATAATGGAAGGGGTAAAAAATTTATCTTTATCCCGGAAAAAATTAAAGAGCCTGTATTAATTGAATCATGGGGATCCTTCCTTCAAGTTGATGATAAAGAATATAGAGGTATGATCGAACTTCATAATGTTATGGGGAAATTGTACGTCATAAATGTATTAAGAATGTATGAATACCTTTATGGAGTTCTGCCAAGTGAGATAATGACAGGATGGCCCGTTGAGGCCCTTAAGGCACAGGCTGTCGCCGCAAGAACATACGCATATCATCATATCCTGAAAAATAAGAATAATCTGTATGATCTTGATGCCACTACAAAATTCCAGGTTTATAAAGGTAGATCAGTTGAAGATCCCAAAACCAACAGGGCCGTGGATGATACCAGTGGTGAAATTGCCGTATATAAGAATAAGCCAATTGTGGCATTTTTTCATTCAACCTGTGGTGGCTATACAGTTGATGACAACCTGGTATGGAATGGGGATGGCATGGAATATCTTCGTTCTGTAAAATGTCCTTACTGTAAAGAGTCACCCTCGTATGAATGGAAAGAGATACTTACCCGTTATGAAATGATTGAGTCTCTCAAAAAAAAATATTCTGGAATCGGACAGATTACCGGCATTACTTTCAGACGTAAAGACA
>JAGYNX010000101.1 GCA_018399855.1 Spirochaetota bacterium | reverse complement strand
GGGTCAACCTCACGGGTATGTGCGCGCAGGTGGCGCACGCGATAACCGAATCGGTGCAATCACTGACGCCGCGGGAAAGGGAAAAACTTTTCTCAGGTATCACAAAAAACATGAGCGGTGAGGAGGTGTCCTCTCTACTGTCCCGGTGGTGTGTCATTGTAAACCAGGTGTATGATCACAATCCCAACCTGCTTGCCCGGAGCCTTGAAGAGCCCATACGTCACTGGATAGAAAATACCGACATGGCTGATGCAAGGGAACTGTTTGAGAAGATGTCCGGCGATATTGTCGGTGTGTCGCGAATTGTCAACGAGGTGCTGTGGCAGTATCCCGCCAAGGTGGTGCTGCTCTTGTCCCTTCTGCCCGACCTGGGCAACATGATAATAACCATACTGGCAGATACCCTGAAGCATATGAACGCGCTCTCACCTGATCTTGTGGGTGACGTGATGCTGTCACTGCTGCGTAAAATGGACGGTACGCGTGCGGCTGAACTCTTGAACGAGGCATCCGAACTGGTGCGAAAACTGGATACCGGAAGCTCCCTGCTGGGTGAGCCCGGCAACCCGCAGTTTCCCCAGGAGTTGCATCGATTTTTCGGGGAGATCATGAAAGATGCCGATACAGAAAAAATCTTCAGGGCCGGGGTGTCCATGGCGTCGGGGAAGCGGTCCATTCACCAGGCCATGGATACACTCATGAGCCAAAAAGAGGGAACATTCGCCATGGCTGCCAAATACAGGGCGGAGATGACAAATGAAGGTCTTCGGACCCGCAGTCACCGGCTGCAGTCCCTTGAAAGACTGGGTGGCGAAGAGGCTGCCCGGGTGGGTTCGGCGTGGATGGCGGCACTTGACCAGCAGGCGGTGGCGGACAATATCAACGATACCCTCGTCCTGCTGAATCGTATTCACGAGGCCGATCCGCAATCCGGGGCACGGCTGCTTACGGGGGTGATGTCACAGGTGGATCTCTACGAGCTTGAAGAAACCGTAAAGTGGATGACCGGGGACGGGGCCGCCATCCTCAAGCCGGCAGGCCGCGCCATAATGCCCCGCGTGGTGCATATGCTGTGTGACATGCTGGAGCATTCAGACGATGAGTTCGAGGAAGAAGCGGCAGGGGCACGGACACGCCTGTACAATCTTCTGATGAAAGAGGAGGTGAAATCATGAAACACGCTACAACAGCCGGGCCCATACAGCATGCCGAAGAATCCGTACAGAAGTGGAAAGAAAATGGTGGCCGGGTAGTGGGGTATACCTGCTCTTTTCTGCCGGTAGAGGTGCTCAACGTCGCCAATGTGCTGCCTGCCAGGTTACGGGGAACGGGGGTGAGTCAGGCGGATATCGGTGATACCTATTTCGGGCCCTACATATGCTCATATCCAAAGTGCATTCTGCAAAGGGCCGGAAGCGGCCAGTTCTCATATCTTGACGGGGTGATCATTGTACCGGGGTGTGATTCCATGCGCCGTCTTGACGAATGCTGGCGCAAGGCGGGAGAGGACTTTCAGGATATCGTTCCGGATTTCTTTTTTCATTTCGGGGTGCCCCACAAGGCGGCTGATCACAGCAAGGCCTGGTTTTCCAGCGAGATAGAAAGGCTCATGAAATCGCTGGAAGAACATTTCGGGGTGAGTATCGGCGAAGATGACCTGCGACAGGCCATAGCCCGCTATAACCAGGGACGGGAGATGCTTGCCCGGCTGAATGATTTCAGAAAAGCATCGGTGAATACCCTCAGCGGAGAGGAGGCATTCGCCCTCTCGGTGGCGGGCAACCTTATGCCCCGGGATGAGTACACCCGGTACCTGGGTGAATACATGGACGAGGTGAGCGGCAGAAAGCCCGGCCTTTACAACGGTAAAACCCGCTTAATGGTAGCGGGAAGTGTGAGCGATGACCTGCAGCTTATCGGCATGGCAGAATCCCTGGGAGGGGTGGTGGCTGCTGAAAACCTGTGCTTCGGTCAACGGCACGAAGGAGACCTTATCGGAGAGGATGAAGATCCGATTTCCGCCATGGTTCGTCATTATCTTGATGAGTCACTGTGCCCCCGCATGATGGGAGGATACCAGACACGCTTACAATTTCTTAAAGAGAAGATTGAAGAAATGGAAATCGACGGGGTGATTTTTCAGAATATACGGTTTTGCGATCTGCATGGATCAGAGAACGCCATATTTGAACGTGACCTGGAGGCCATGGGAATTCCCTGCGTAAGAATAGAGCGTGAATACGGCGCCCTGGCTGACACCGGGCGCCTTCGCATGCGGCTTGAAGCGTTCATGGAGCGTATGACCTGATGGAGGACTATAACAGATGAGACCTGAAATTAAAGAATATAATATCGACTGGATGATATGGAGTATCATCAAAACAGCGGGGCGTACAACCAGGGGGTCGGACAGGGAGTTTTATGCAATGCTGGAATATGTTCCCTATTTCAAGGGCATACTGGTCCCTATCGTTCGGGAGGGTGAAGCGGGCAAGCAATTCCTGGAACTGGTGGGTGAGTACATGGGAAATATCGTGAACGCCCATGATGATGGGAAAAAACTTGCCATGACCACCTTCTGCTTCTCGCCCGTCATACTGTATGCCATGGATATCATACCCGTTACCCTGGAGGCCATCTCAACACTTGGCGCGCTGATGTGGCGAAGGGGTACTTTTGATTACCTTGATTACTGCTGCGAGGTGGGCTTTACAGAGACATCCTGTTCAGCACAGCGGGGATCGCTGGGGGCCTACCTTGCCGGGCTGGGTGAAGATATCGACATGATTGTCTGTGACAGCGCGGGTGTATGCGATACAAACGCCAATTCCTTTGCCTTCACCTCGGCATATCTCGATAAGCCTTTCTACCAGTTGAATTATCCCCCCGAACTTGTGACTGACAGGACAACCAGCTATCACAGGGAGGATTACTACGGTCTGATAGCATTTCTTGAAGAACAGTCCGGGAATAAAATTGATGAAGGCAGGCTTCGGTATGTGCTCACAGAGCTGAAAAAACAGGATGAAATACTCACTGATATAGAAGAGATGCAAAGTCTGGTTCCCAATCCCATGCCCATATTGTACAACCTTTTCATTTATGCCGGGAGATTCTTTTTCGCGGGAATGGAGAACTACACAAGGATGCTTGAAACAATGAGGGACACGGTGTCAGCTAACGCCGCGGAGAAGAAAAGCGGGCTGCGGTCGGGAAAAGAGAACCTGCGCAGTCTCTTCTGCTACATCGATCATTTCGCGGTGAACCTGAGCCTCTGGGATTGGCTGGATGAACACGGTATCACCCAGGTGGGAAATATATTGAGCAAGTATTACAACGCGGATGCCCCTTACCTGGAAGGTAACAGGGAGGCCGGCTATACCATCAATACCGAAAACCTGGACAGCATGATCGACACCATGGCACAGATGAACGCTCGTATGCCCATGGTTCTCTCTATCAGGGGACCCTATGATGCCCCCTACATGTGGTTTGAGAGCAGCCTTGTGCTGGCGAAGGTGTTCAGTGCCGATTGCGTTGTCTATAACGGGACACCCGGTTGCCGCAATACCTGGGGAATGATAAAGCCCTTTGCCAGGGACATGGAGAAAGCGGGGCTGCCCACCTATATCATGTATGGGGACGCCTTTGATGAGCGGGTGGAATCATGGGACGCAACGGAGGAGCGCCTGGAAGAATTTTTTCGTGTGAGGGAGTTGTTATAATGATAAGTGCAGGATGTGATATTGGATCCCTTACCTCAAAGGGTGTCATCATGGAAAACGGACGGATCAAGGCCACGGCGGTCATTGCCTCTACCAATAATCCGGAGTCATCTGCCGAGAAGGTGATGAACCTGGCAGTTGAAAAGGCCGGCATGGCTATGGATGATATTGATGTATGTGTGGGCACGGGGTATGGAAGGGACAGGATACCTTTCGTACAGGATACCGCCTCTGAGATCGTGTGCCATGGAACCGGTGCCCGATGGCTGGTTCCCGGTGCCATGACGGTCATCGACATCGGGGGACAGGACTGCAAGGTGATCAGGCTGGACGCCGGTGGGCAGGTAGAGAAGTTTATTACCAACGACAAGTGCGCGTCGGGAACCGGACGATTTCTTGAAGTTATGGCCAGGGTGCTGGGTGTCTCACTGGATGAACTGGGAACATTCTCCGCGGGAACCATGTCCCCCATCACCTTTGCGTCGACGTGCACGGTGTGGGCACAGGCCGATGTGATCCGGCATTTAAACGACGGGCACCCCCTGGAAGACATAGGGGCGGGTATCAACAGTGCCATGGCCAACCGGGTGTCCATGCTGGTAAGCGGCAGCAAACCGAAGCCCGAAATATGCATGACGGGGGGGGTATCAAAGAACAGGGGGGTTGTACAGACACTTGAGAAACTGCTGGGAAGCAGGATACATCTTCCCCGAAGGGCCGACCCGCAGCTGGCAGGGGCCATAGGGGCGGCATTGCTGGCACAGAAAAATGGCAGGGGAGGTGCAAATTGATGATTAGCGCAGGATGTGACGTGGGATCACTTACCGCCAAGGGATTGCTGCTGAACGAGTCGGGTATACTGGCAAGTGAGGTTATCCCGGTTTCGGGAAGGCCCACCCGGGCAGCCCTGGAGGTGATGAACCTGGTGCTGAAATCGGCGGGACTTTCCATGAAGGACGTTACCCACCTGGTGGGCACGGGGTACGGCCGCAAGAGGATAGACTTCGCCCATTCCATTGAATCAGAGATAACCTGTCATGGAATGGGGGCGTGGTGGGGTGATCATTCCATACGCACCATCATCGATATCGGCGGGCAGGACGCCAAGGCTATACGGGTTAACCACGAGGGTGAGGTTACCAGGTATGTCTACAATGACAAGTGCGCGTCGGGAACCGGGCGTTTTTTGGAGATTATGGCCGAGGCACTTGAGGTGCCCCTTGACGGTATGGCAAGCGAAGAAGAGAAGTCAACCCGGGACGTGCATATTTCAAGCCAGTGTGTCATCTTTGCCGAGTCGGAGGTGATATCACTGGTGAACGAGGGGGTGCCGGTGCCTGATATCATTAAGGGGCTGCACGGGGCCATGGCGGCACGGGCAGCGGCGCTGGCACGCAGTATCGGAATTGAAGAAAGGATAACCTTTTCAGGGGGTGTGGCCCGAAACGGCGGTGTATTGCGGGGACTGGAAGAGTCACTGGGCACTTCACTTGTACGAACCGGCTCTGACCCCCAGTTAAACGGGGCCCTCGGAGGGGCATTGATCGGGGCAAGAAAATGTGGGGTACACGTGAAACCCCCGGGGATAATGGAAGAAGAACATGGAACTGTTCAGGCAGGACATTGAATCAATTTTGACCATGCGCAACCGCTGGGTGGCCGAGGGCTGGGCTCGTGAGATGGCATGTGCCCCGGTGAACTGGCCGTCAGGAGGGGGCAGGCAGGTTATACTGGGAATAGATACCGGTATGGAACTTGGCAGCCCGTCTGCAGGCTCCATGTCCTTCATGATGTGGACGGAGGAAGCCGGCGTGGTGGCTGACGGGCGGATATCCATCGCCGGCCCTGATGTACAGGATAAGGGGGCCAGGGGTCAGAGCCTTCCACTGGGTAAGCTGGTACTTGTGGAAGTGGAAGGGATGGACGCCCGGAACCTTCTTCAGCGGCAGAGGGAAATGGAGCACACGCGGTACGCAATCCACCTTGAAGGGTACAGTGTTCGCGTCGCCTCCAGCATGTTCAGTGAATGGGTTCGGGTACACAGGGATGCCGTGGACAGGGGGTTTCACCTGTCAATTATGGGAAGCGCCCTGAGAACCCACCTGTTGAACCTGGATTACGTGAAGGGTGTTGAACTGGTGCTGGTTACCAGTCCGGATATAATGGGACAGCTGCAGCCCACGGCACAGCGGTTGCGTGCGATTTATGATGCCATATATGAAATAGAGAATTACCCGCTGCATGACTGCGGCAGTTGTCCTAATAAGGAAATCTGTAACGAGATCGAGGCCATACGGGAACTTCATAACGCGGCCGGAAAAAAGGAGAATGTGATATGACAGAACATGGAGAGGGTGGACCCGTAATTATCGCGGTGTGCGGAAAGGGAGGGGTTGGTAAAACAACTATCAGCGCCCTCCTTGCCCGGGTGCTCTCTGAGGATACTTCGGCAAGGGTGCTTGCCATCGATGCTGATCCTGCCGGGGGGCTGGGGTTTTCTCTTGGTTTCGAGGTGCCCCGTACCCTCGATGATATACGGCTTGAACTTATCAGCCAGATGGAAGAAGGCGGTAGCAAAGAATCACCCGAAGATGTGCGCATGCGTATGGATTACCGGGTTGCCCAGTCCCTGGGGGAGAGGGGCAATATGGCATTCATGTCCATCGGACGTCCCGAGGGAGAAGGTTGTTACTGCCGGGTAAACAGCCTGCTTCGGGATATAATGACAAGTATAGCCGCGGGTTTTGATTACGTGGTGATCGACGGGGAGGCGGGTATCGAGCAGGTGAACCGCCGTGTAATGGAGGGGGTGACCCACCTGGTGATGGTGTCTGACCTGTCGATGAAGGGCCTTCGGGTGGTGGCAAACCTGAAAGAGGTGGCTGACAGGATGGTGCACTATCACGGTGCCGGACTCATCGTCAACAGGATACATAACGGTGAATCAGCACTGAACCTGCAGGTGCCTCCTGGTATCCATGTTATCGGCACTATCCCCGAGAGTGACACCCTGCGCAGGCTGGACATGGACGGTATCAGCATGACCCAAATGCCCGAGGGGCCCGTGCTTGATCAAGTTCGGTACAGCCTGGAAAAACTTACCGGTATCCCGCGAAGATCATTTCAGATATAGGGGCCGCTTTGCTCGACGCCGTGCTAAGCGACGCCGAAGCATAAACGCGGATGATTAGTGAATAGTGAGCCGGGAGAAGTGAACTGATCATCCCCGC
>JAGYNX010000100.1 GCA_018399855.1 Spirochaetota bacterium | reverse complement strand
CAGCCGGATTTCTTGTATACCCACACAATGGAAAGTCTTCACTCGATAATGACGAGTACACAGGGAAAATTTGAAGGTGTGTTTGATGGTGCTAAATCAGTTTTCTTCCATCATAAAAGGCAGGGGCAGAATACATCACTGGTGTTCGTGTTTGATGAATCAAGGATATATAACAGGGTATACAGTGCCACATTCTATGCCACCATTATCATGTTCTTGATCAATATCATAATTCGCTACCTGGTAAACCTGCGCCTGGTGGGACTTTCCCGTTCAATAGACATCGCTATGCCCATGTTACAGGACTATATCAACGGAGACCTGTCAAAGGACATCAAGCTGGTAAAGTCAAGGGATGTGATGGAAGACTTTGTGCGCCATTTCATTGGTTTTAAAGATGTGATCTCAAGTTTTATCAGGCAGTCTAAGGAAATGACTGAAAGGGTAACTTCATTCTCAGAATCCATAGCTGAATCGGGTTCGGTTATCAATACGTCGTCATCACGACAGGCCCAATTGCTGGATGAATCAGCCCGCCTGGTAAATGAGATTGCCGATGCCTTCTCAAAAATTGCCACGGATTCATCAGACGAGAACAAAAACATACAGGAATTGCAGGAACGCATAAGCCAGTTAAATGACGCCATGAATATGCTTAACGAGGATGCCCAGAAGGTGAACAACTCGTTCGACTACGTGGAGAACAGCGCGGGTGAGGGCGCCCAGATGGTTAAGGTTTCATCCGAGGGGTTCCAACGGGTTGCTGAGCATTATGAAAATATTCTGAACGTGATTCAGCTGATTTCTGATATAGCCGAACAGGTAAACCTCTTGTCATTAAACGCGTCAATCGAGGCTGCCAGGGCTGGTGATCACGGAAAAGGATTTGCCGTTGTTGCTGAAGAAATATCCAAGCTGGCAGACCGTACAGGCCAGAGTGTGAAGGATATCACTGCCCTGATCAACGAGGGAAACGAAGAGATACGGGATAACATGAAGAATATTGACAGGATGCATACTGCCTTCGGTTCCATTGTGCAGAATATCGAAAACAGTGCTGAGATAATCAATGGATTTATACATACCATTACCGCACGGGTTGAAGACTTCTCGGTTATCAATCAGAATATCAGGGGTATAAGCGATTTCTCTAATGAGTTATCCCGATCAACCAGCGAACAGAGCCAGAATACCGGCCAGGTGACCGATACCATTCAAACCGTCAGCGTTGAGGCGGGCCTTTTTGTTGAAAGGGCACAAGACCTGTCCAGAAGCGCTGATGAATTGAAGTCAATGGCCCTGTCGCTAAACGAGGCACTCGAGAAATTCAGGGTGTGATGGTATCTCTCAGTCGATACCTGTTTTTTTGAAGATATAATCAATATTGGCAAGATACCTGTCCAGTGAGAATATATCATCAAGTTCGCTTTCGCTGATGCGTTCTGCTACCCGGTTGTCGCTGGATGCCAGCTGTTTCAGGGTTCCTTCACGTTTCCAGACGCGCATGGCGTTTTCCTGTACAATGGTATAGGCTTCTTCCCGGCTGTAGCCGGTTTCTACCAGCTTCAAGAGAAGTGACTGGGAAAAGAATAATCCACCGGTTTGATCAATATTTTCCTGCATTGATTCCGGGTATACATGAAGATTCTTGATGATGAATGTCATCTTGTCCAGTATGTAGTCGAGGGCGATGGTTGAGTCGGGAAGTATAATTCGTTCGGCTGATGAATGGGAGATGTCCCTTTCATGCCAGAGGGTCATATTATCAAGCGCGGTTTGAAGGTTCGACTTGATTACCCTTGATATCCCGGATACCCGCTCAGACAGGATGGGGTTTCTCTTGTGGGGCATGGCTGAAGAACCTTTTTGTCCTGTCTGAAAAGGCTCTTCGATTTCCCGAACCTCGGTTCTCTGCAGGTGACGAATTTCGGTTGCAAGCTTGTCAAGCGAGCCTGCAGTAATGGCCAGCACTGCCATGAACTCGGCGTGACGGTCACGCTGGATTATCTGTGTGGAAATGGGGTCCGGTTCAAGACCCAGTGTATGGCACACCATGGTTTCGATTTCAGGGGCAATGCTGCTGAAGGTTCCAACCGCTCCAGATATCTTACCGAAAGAAATATTTTCAATAGCTCTTTCAAGACGGGCAAGGTTTCGCTCAAACTCTTTATAATACAGGACCATCTTGATACCGAATGTGGTAGGTTCTGCGTGTACCCCGTGTGAACGTCCCATGCAGGGTAGATTCTTGTGTTCAAGTGCCCTTGCGTGTAATGCTTCCATGAGCTGGCGTATATCCTGGGCGAGGATTGTTCCCGCCTGCTTCATCTGAATGGAAAGGGCGGTGTCCCCAATATCACTTGATGTAAGACCGAAATGTACGAACCTGCTTGAAGGGCCAACGAACTCGGCAACCGATGTCAAAAACGCGATAACGTCGTGATGTACCTGGCTTTCGATCTCTTCTATCCTGTCAAGATCGAAGTCAGCCTTTTCTTCGATTATACGCAGGTCTTCTTCGGGGATGGTACCCATTTTGGCATGTGCCTGGCACGCTGCGATTTCTATGTCAAGCCAGATCCTGAACTTGTTTTCCAGTGACCAGATCCCGGCAATTTCTTTTCGTGAATATCGTTCAATCATACTATTTTCCTGTGACCATAATTTATGAGAAAACACCAATCATGAATACATGTAAAAGTAAATCAAGAAATTTTTTGTAACTACTTAGCTATGATTTAAATAATAATACTACCTGATAATAAAGTACAATTGAGATATCTGAAAAGAACTTTCACTTTTCATAATCAGAGAAAAGCAGGGACTTGGATTTAATTTTGGTATGGAAATAATGTTCTACGAACAGGGATATGGAGAAGAGGAAGTGAAGCAAGTCAGATTCATTGTACTTTTCATGAGAAATGTCACTGAACTTTTTGCAAAAACTATCGTTCACGAAACCCAGCACCTCCAGTGGAATACTATTGCTTCTGTTGCTTGCCGGGTTTGCCCTGTCACATGAATGGCAAATGGTATTGAAATCATCGATATGTATCCTGAATGATGAGGTGATAACCGTACCGCAAAATGAACACCGGTAAATGTCGGGAAGAATCCCCAAAGTATGAAGAAGGTGAAGGGTGAAACAAAGGGTAATGTGCAGGGGGTAGGTGGTGGTTTTCATAGTAGTCAGGGCCGAATAAAGAAGATTGTAAATATCCTGCGCGGGGTCGCCTGATGCGGAAGTTTTATCTACCATCTCAAGCATGAAGTACACATTGAGTATCTTTCCCAGGTTGTCCCGTACCTGGAGAATATCCTGCAGCAGGGTGAACTCACCGGCAACTGTAACCGGCTTGTTCTCGTGATGGTAATAAACAAGTTGAAGGGCTGTGCCTGGTTCAACTGCGGATCTGGACCGCCTTTGACTTTTTCGTAGTCCCTTGAATATAAATGTTCGCTTACCGTATTCACCGGTAAAAATTGTTGCAATGGTATCCGCTTCACCCGATGCCCGGGACTGAAGGATAATCCCCTTGCATTTCTGGATTTCCATCAATCATTATCTCTGCCCTGTAATATTGTGACAATTATTCTGTTTATTCGTGTACCTTTAATATCTTTAATTTTGAATGAAATATTACCATGAGATATTTTTTCATTTTTAAGGGGGATTTTGCCAAAGAGGTCAAAGACCATACCCCCAATGGTATCGAATTCGTTTGTGGGAAGCGATGATCCTGTCTCATTGTTGAAGTCGTTAATGGTCATGCGTGAGTCAACTTCGTATTCTCCGTCGTTGATTTTCTGTATTTCAGGTAATTCATCTTCGTCGAATTCGTCATTTATGTCCCCCACGATCTCTTCAAGCACATCTTCCATGGTAATGATACCTGCAACACCACCATATTCGTCCACCACTATGGCAAGGTGAAGTTTGCGTAATTTGAATTCAAGCAATAATTCATCAAGGGGCATTGTTTCAGGTACGAAATAAGGTTTGTGTAAAAGTTTTTTAATAATAAATTTTCGTTTCTTCTCTACCAGGAAGATAAGCAGGTCTTTCACGTATAGTATGCCGGTTATATTATCAATGGTGCTCTCAAAGACAGGTATTCTTGAGTGACCCGCGTCGAAAATAAGTGTAATAATATCTTTTAACTTCCAGTTCGACTCAATAGCGACAATATCAACCCTGGGTATCATTATTTCACGGGCGATCTTTTCTGAAAGCTGCACTACGCCACGTATCATCTCTTTTTGAGACAATTCAAGGGCACCAATATCAAGGGTGAAATCTTCAATGTTATTATGTGATGATAGACGGATATTACGCCTGGATGGATGAAGTAATCGTGATAAGAATCCTGATCTTTGCTTACTCTGGCTTTGCGACTCGGGATTATCAGATGTCATAGCTGGCAGTCTTTTCGTCCTCCATTATTTTTTATAATGTTACGCAGTTAGCAGCATCATGAAATATATGTCAACAGTTATTTCAGGTTTACTCCCATACCGTAAAATTCTTAATGGTATTTATCAGGGTATTGGAGCCCTGCACCGAATCGTCCTTGGAAAGGTTGCAGTCATTGTATAGTGAATCAGCCATAAATTTTCTCATTGCCATGTATACATCTTCGGTGGGAAAAAATATAAATGAAAAGTTGTCTCCCTCTTTTGTCAGGATGGTAAAAGAGGTATGCAGCATTACGGGTTCACGGGGGACCATTACCTTTTCCTGCTTTTTCCCGGTGAATATATCAAGATCGTCAAACCTGTACGGGATTTTCTTGTCGGCTTCACGGTGAACCGGTTCTTCGTGCTTATGGGTATAGGTGGGCGGTTCAACCAGTATGTGTGTCCTGTTGCCGTCAGTCTTGAATGTCAAACCTTCGGCTGTCCTGTAAATGTCTTTTACATTGGCGTACGCGGTTATCTCGTAAATTGAATAGACTGATGCGGGATCAAAAAATGAAGAAATGATGAAACCACCATTAGCTGGAATTTGCTCACCAAGGTAAGCTTTCAGAAGTCCCATAGCCTTTGCCATCTGCATAACCCTCTGGAAATATATTAATGAGTCAAAGTATACAGCAGGCAATATGTTTAATCAATAAAAAAAATTTTTATCTGCGTATATTACTGTTCAGCAGCAGGAAGGATCGTAATGTGGATGGAGTGTCTTTGGTGGTTACTGTTTGGCTCAATGGTGTGATATCGACGGAATTATACGTATGCCAGTAGAGTATAGGTTGGTCTGATCCCGCAAAACCTTCACATAAGTCAAGAATTGCCGCGAATGTTTTCGAAGTGTATGTGGGAAGTTGCATCATCTCTTTTTAACCATACCCTGTTTTTTCCTAGCTTATCCGGTCACTGTTCATCTGCCCATTTCTCCTGGTACAACAGATCCTCAAGATATACACCTTTTCTCTTGCAGTATTCTTTTCTTGCAAGATAGTAGCCAATACCGGTGAGAATAAAAAAGATAAATCCGCCGATTTTTAATAATGATTTCATGTCTACCATGATTACCAGTCCGAAAAACACTACCATGACAATTCCAGTAATGGCACAGAACCATCTGAAAAATAACGGCATTTTAAATGATGACCTGCTGAACTGCAGGGGATAAAGTGCGGGCAGCCTGAGTGAAGCCAGTAGAATGGGAAAGAATATTATAAGTCCTCCCAGGGCTGCATACGATGCCAGTGTTTCAAGTGATACCCCTGAAAATATACCAACGATTGACAGCACCCATATAATAGTTAGAAGAATGTGCGGTGTGGCGTACCTGGGATGTAAGGCGCCAGCCCTTTTCGGCAGTATTGAATCACCCACTATCATGAGCAATGATTTGGTGCCTACTATGAAAAGGGCGTTAAGGGTGGTAACCAGTGCCAGTATGGCCCCCCCGATTATAAAGAAGGCGATTCCCCCGCCTGTAAGAAAGACTTTACATGCCGTTATCAGGGGTTCGGCGGATGAAAGAAGGGGTTCAATGGGTCCGCAGCCAACCGTGGCTATTGCCACAAGCACGTACACAGTAGCCACCACCGGGAAGGCAATCATAAATGCCCTGGGGATCACTTTACCGGGGTTGATTATCTCTCCCCCGAGTTCGATTATGCCGTTGGCGCCGAAGTAAGTAAATGTGAGAAGAGAAGTTCCAAGCAGAAGTGAACCGGTGTTGAGTTCACCCGTTATTGAAAATGATGTCATGTCGATTGCGACTATCCCATTTACAGCATAATACACAAGGGAGGCTAACAGTATCAGCACAAGAACCGCCTGTACCTGGGCAGCAATTTTAACCCCTCTCAGGTTCACCAGGTAGAGCACGGTAACGATTATTGCGGCCAGGAGATGTATTGATACACCCGGAATGTATACAGAGATATACCTGGCACATGAAATGGCATAAAGGGGTATCTGGCCGAAAAAGGATGCCAGTGCGTATACCCATATACCGGTAAATGCCAGTCCCGGAGAGATCATGCGGCTGGGATACATGTAGTTAGCGCCGGTTGTGGGTAATGTGGATCCAAGCATGGCAAGGGGCATCATGCTGATGAATACGGGAATAACGGCAAGGGCGTAAGCCAGTGGAAGAGCGCTGCCCACAATTTTCAGAACAATACCGGTAAACACGAAGACCCCTCCACCGATCATGAATCCTATTGCGATAAAGGTCACGGCTGGAAGAGTAAGTACTCGTTGAAGGCCCCTGTCATTCATGGCGATATGGTGTCCTGGTATTTATGTTTTTTAAGAATTGCTTCTTATACATGCAAGTCGTGAATAAATCAACAAACTTTATTATTAATTTGGCTTATTCCAGGATGTTGGGAGTAATTATTAACCATCCAGGGAAGAGCTTATACTATCAAACAACTCTAAAAACATGGAACCGCCCGCTTCGCTCGATAGACACAGATTAACACGGATGATTAGTGAATAGTACAAAGCAGTTGGTATCATACAGAGGCGCGGGAATTAACATCTCACCAGGAGAAATCCCCGGCGCGCCGCGCCGCCCCCTTCACTAAAGGGGCCTTCCCGGGAGGCGAA
>JAGYNX010000010.1 GCA_018399855.1 Spirochaetota bacterium | reverse complement strand
GTGGTCAACAGGGAGTGGGGGTTGCCATCTTTATGGACAACAGTCCACGTTTTCTTGATGTTTTCTTTGGCCTGCAGAAGATCGGAATGTATGCCGTCCCGGTAAATACATCATTAAAAGGTGAGGGCATGAAGTATATTCTCAATCATTGTGATGCCCGGTTTCTTGTGATAGACCAGCAGCACCTTCCCACACTCCAAAAGATCGAAGCTGACCTTGATACCATTGATACCATTATCGTGAACCCCTCAAAGAATTCTCCCATCATAGCTGAAAGAAATTATCTTTCCCTTGATGACGCGTACACTGAGACTCCCCATAATCCGGGTACAGGTTACAACAGGGACGACATCTGTTTTATTACCTACACCTCCGGCACTACCGGGCTTCCCAAGGGTGTGGTCTATCGTTATCGCAACAGCGGGGTGAAGTTTTTCTCTCTTATCACGCATATATTGTGGAGAAAACGAGATGTAATGTATACATGCATGCCCCTTTTCCATGCCAATGCTCTCGTTGTTACCTGCACCAGCGCACTGCACGCGGGAGCCCGTGTTGTGCTTGAGAAAAAATTTTCGGCAAGCCGATTCTGGCACTCTATTCGTACTCATGGCGTGACCACCTTCAATACCATCGGTGCCATGATCCCTATCCTCATGAAACAGCCGGAAAATGAACTTGATGGGAAGAATAATGTTCGTTTCATCATATCTGCTGCCTGTCCTCCTGAACTATGGGAACAATTCGAAAAACGCTTCAATACAACAATATACGAAACATATGGAGCTGTTGACAGCGGCGGAAAAACAATATTAAACCTGGGCACCGCACCGGTGGGATCAATTGGCAAACCACCCATGAAGGTTACATATCGCCTGGTTGACGAACACATGAATGATGCAGACGAAGGTGAACCAGGTGAATTAATATTTCCCGCACCAAAAGAAAAGGCTGCCAGCTCTGGTGTTGAGTTTTATAAAAATGAAAAAGCAACCTCTGCCAAGCAAAGCGACGGGTGGATCAAAACCGGGGATCTTCTGAAACGGGATAAGAAAGGATACCTTTATTTTGTAGGACGTAATACCGAGTCCATGCGGATCAAGGGAGAAAATGTCTCTGCGTACGAAGTTGAACAGGTAATACAAAATCATCCGTCAGTACTGGAAGTTGCCGTATATGCGATCCCCTCAGACCTGGCTGAAGATGAGATTATGGCAAGTGTTAAAGTTGTGGACGGGAAAACAATAACAGAAAAAGAACTATGGGAATTCATCATTGAGAACCTGGCAAAATTTGCCGTCCCAAGGTATATTAAATTTGTTTCTGACTTTGATAAAACAGGGACTCATCGCATAAAGAAGAAACAGCTGGAGCTTGACGGGATTGTAGAAGGTACATACGACGCACAGAAAAACACCTATATAACGAAAGAAAATAACAAACCGAAAGAAGCTGCAACCGGACACAGTGTATGAGTTGAACGACCAGGGGAGAGAACCACAATTCAACTCTCCCCTTCTTTTCCCTGCATCATTACACGATATTCACTTGGTGTCTTACCTGTCTGCTTCTTAAATTGCCGGTGGAAATGCGTCAGGTTGTCGAAACCCACATGATAAGCGATATCTATAATCTTTGCATCTGTTTCGATCAACAAATCTTTTGCCCCTTCAATACGCTTGTTATTGATATAATTGGATATGTTTATTCCTGTTGTTTTTTTAAATACCTGCCCCATGTAATCTTCATTGAGACCAAACTTTTTCGACAGATCCTTACGGTCATATCGCTCCTGGTAATTCACATCAAGGTATTCAATAACATCATGTATCATATCCCTTGGATCAGGTTTCACCGACTCTCCCTTAATTGAATTGAGTATTCGCTCCATTTTCTTTGTTTTTTTCAAAAGAGCACTGTACAGCGAATCCTTCTCTCTTTTCATTCGTTCAAAATCATAGATATAATACAAAGCGAATATGGTAAACACCAGCGGCACGTGGAAAAATATCAGCATCGGGAGTTCATCAAATCGAAATGTGGCCATGTAACAGGTATTTCTAAGAACCGAGACAGGAACCGGGATGGCCACAAAAAGGAAGTACCAGTATCGTCGCGGGTCCCGTCGTATACACATAAAAAAAAGTACAGCAGCGGTGATAATACAGAGATTAACAAAAATGACCGTTCCCAGCCCTGCACCCTTGATAAGAAAGGACGTATCAGGTGCGAAAACTATTGCCAGCACCAGAGGTATTCCCAGTATAAATGACATCCATATTATGTACTTATTTTTTATATCAAAAAATTCCATGACCGCATGCAACGCGATAAAATTAACCAGGGTGAGGCTCATCAGAAACATCTTGTATCGCAAAAGGCCGGAAATGGCACAATTGAAATCCAGCATGGTCACATTACCGGCGAGGGTGAATAACACGAGAAGGAAGAAATAGAGGTATTCTCTCCGGCCAGTACGAGATACCGCCAGCACCCCAAGTCCCAGCAGGAAAAGAAAATTGAGTGCAACAGAAGAAATATTGATCAGTATTGGAGTTTTGTTTTCTATTCTGTGCGCAAAATATCCGCCGGGATATTCTGTAATTCCCATATATCCATTAATGCCGCTGATCACATGTGAGAACACCCGGATAGCGATTGTATTATATTCACCATACCGAACAAGCGTAGCGGGTAATAAATAAGAACGGCCCTGTTGCCAGGCAAAATGGTACCTGTCATCTTCTTTCTCCGGTATGGTTCCATTTGCGCCCACCTGTATACCATTGAGGAATGTCTCATCTGCCACACCAATTCGTCCCAGGAGAAGATATAGTGTTTTTCCCCTGTACTCTTCACCTATAAAAATTTTTTTCCGCAGCCATATAGTGGCCTCAAGGTTTTGCTGATCAATAATCAGTTGAGTAAAGCTTCCAGGTAAAACAAGTTCAGGATAATCTCTATCATCCAGGGAAGGGAGGGCAAATTCAGGATTATCACAGGTAGAATACTTCCATGTTCCACTGCAATCAATATCAGTGTGAGTGTCAGAATTCCCTGCGATAGTACATGCAGTACACAGCAATACAACACAGGCGATGCATATATATTTACTAATAGTCATAGTCACATGAACATGAGTTTTACTATACTTTCCCATTCAGTACATAAATAAACAGAAAAAAAATCAACGAATTTATTATACTCTCCTTGTAATTAACAAAACAATACGCAAAAATAAATACACTACATCAAGAATGCTGAAAATTCCTTAATATACTGCAAGAAATAGAAATTACTCTATAGTAGTATTCAGCAATACTTTCAAAGGGGAAGACTGCACAAAGTTTGATTTGTAGAGGCACCGAATTATGAATGATAATCAATTTCTTCGTGTATACAAAATTATATTTACCATGGCTGCACTCTGGAATATTTGCGTTGGTGCTACTGGAATCCTGTTCCAGGATTATTCCATTCAATTATTTTATGGAAGCAGTGCGTTACACGAGACGTTTATCGCAATGCTGAATTATCGCATCGTTATGCTGGCAATAATTATTTTCGGTCTTGGATATTTTATCGTATCCAGGGCACCCCTCTTGAACAGGGGAATAATATGGCTTGGGCTTTTAAGCAAACTCATCCTGTTTAGCATATTTACATTCCATTTTTTTACCGGTAATGCTACCATATTCGCCTTTCTTCTCGTCTGCGGAGACATGGCATGGTCACTTGTATTCTTATATTTTCTATTCAAAAGTTCACATCACGTAAAATATAATTTTTTAACAGGATAGAATACGGCATGAAAAAAAAACCAGATACTACATTGTCCCCTCTGTATACCTATCATGAAGGAATGAACTGGAACCCCGTCGAAAAGGTGATATTTGAGCGACGGAGTATTCGTGTCTTCAAGAAAAAAGAGGTACCGGATTCCCTTATCAAAAGAATCCTGGAAGCAGGTCGGTTCGCACCTTCAGCCGGCAACTGCCAGCCCTGGAAATTCGTGGTAATAAAAGATCCACAGGTTATAGAGCAAATGGAACGGGACACAATACGTATTACCCGGCTCCTGATGTGGTTCATTGACTACGAACGGGGACCCGTAAGGCGTATTCTTCTGGGCACGCCGGTAAGACTTTTGACCAGGCTTGTGCCCAATATGCTGCACCCCATACCCTTCAACCTGCTTCAACGCATCGCGTCTGGTTCAGTACCCGTGTATCATAATGCCCCGGTTATAATCCTTCTGCTGGTAGACAAGCGGGGGGTGGGAACACCATCACTGGACGCGGGAATTTGCGGACAAAACATGGTACTGGCCGCACACAGCCTGGGACTGGGCACATGCTGGATCGGAATGATCACCCTGCTGATGAAAATGAAGAAGTGGCGTAAACGTTTTGGTGTAACATACCCATTTACCCTTGACGACTGTCTCATACTGGGCTGGCCACGTGGGGATTATGATGGTGAGATAGGTCGTGAAGTACAACTCGTTGAATGGATCAGAGAAGGTTCACCTCAGAGCAAGACTACAGAACGACAGGGGGAATAACATGGCAAACCTTTCCATTCTGGATAAAGCAAAAATACCCAACTATTTCAGGTCAAAGCATGTACGAACCGGCCTGGTTATCTTTGATCCAGCACTGTGTACAGGATGTGGAATCTGTGTTTCCATATGTCCTGCCGGCGCCATAACGATGAACAGTGACACACCGGGAGAACGAAAGAAGATCCCGGAGCTTGTGCAGCTCTTTCATGATAAAGACATTCTCGCCTGCATGGCCTGCGGTGATTGCACGGCAGCATGTCCAGGTGATGCTATACTAATTAAGAGAGGATACAATACGAAATATTATTTCAAAAAGATATCCCAGGTACCCGACTTTGCTTTCCCCAGGAAATACTGAAATCATTGCTTATACAATACAGGCGTGAAGCCAGCTTCCGTATTCCCGCCAAAAATATCATACAATTTTTTGCTTGACTAAAAGCCATTCACCCTGTCTTTACAAATCAATCCTACCCGGTTTTATAACGGACATCTTATTAAAAACTTAAGGAAGTGAACCCGTATGAAAAAAGCATTTTTTGCAGTTTTTCTGACGTTATTTGTCGTATCCTGTGGTCCATCAGCTAATCCGCAGCTCAAGGCAAAGATCAGTCCATACTTTACACAGGATTCTTCCACTCGTATCAGGGCATCAAAGAAATTCTATTCACCCATGCCCCTTGCGATTGGGCAGTACGCAGTATATGGAACCATCGAAGATGATGGTACCCGTTCTATCACGAAGACCAGTATCGTTGGCAGGGAAGCCGGTGGGTGGATTTATGAATCCTATACCCTGTCTGAGACCCAGGAGGGCACAGTACAAATGCTCATCAGGGGACTTGAAAAAGTTCGCAAGTCAGGAAACATTGATGACATCGAACTTTTATGGGTAAAGATTAAGGGAGAGGACGGTAAAGTGGAAAAGCTTGAAGGCCCTGTTCTCATGATGGCCAAATCACTCTACAAAAAACACCTTTCAGGACTGGATGTAACTGTTTCCCAATATGTAAACGGTGGTACAATCAAGGTTCCCGCAGGATCATTTGCAGGCACCAACATGGTCAAGTCAGAGGTCACCTTCTGGGGGAAGAAGTATAAGAGCACAGGCTGGTATCATTATAAAGTACCTATTAACGGTATGGTTAAATCGGTAACTGATGACGGTGATTCCACCATGGTACTTCTTGAATATGGCACCCGAGGGGCAAAATCTTCATTCTGACCATTGCATACAACGGATCCTCCCAAAACCCGGGAGGATCCTGTTATTTCATAATCCCTTTATTTTATTCCGAAAAATGAGCTGATACTATTCAATATCTCATCTCCGTAATCTCCCAGCAATTCACCGGTACTTTTTCTGTGCTTGAGCTGCAGTCTTGATTCAGTTTCCAGCTTGCGGCTTGCCATTACTTTTGCAAGCTCTTCAATAACCTCCGGTCTTTTTTCCAGTATAGGGGCAATGTCTTCCCTGGAGAATTCCATGGCCTGGCAATCGGTAAGGGCCACTATGGTGGCCGACCTGCGCTCACCGGTTAAGAGTGAGTTTTCTCCGAAACAATCCCCTGTCCCCAGGCGCTCCAGTTCAACCGGCTTGCCATGTACATCAAGACGTGACACGGAGATGACACCCGCAGCTAATATCATCAGTGAATCACCCTTGTCCCCTTCCCTGACTATGGTTTCGTTTTCCCTGTAACTGTTCACGGTTACCCTTTCCAACAGTTCATTTCGTTCTTCTTCAGTAAGAGGCGAAAAGATTTCAACCCTGGATAGCAACTCGTCAAGACCGGGTTCACTTACTTCATTGCGTTCACCGGTAAAGTAGTTCACTTCATGCACAGATGGTGGCGGACTGATGCCGGCCTTCTGGCAATAATTCCAGATCTCCATGAAAAGGTCATCACGGGCGGCAAAATACGTGGGATAATCTTCAAAATAGACAAATACCGAGTAAAGATAAGGCCTGCTCGTACCATCCGAGAGGCGAACAACCGGGGGAGGGTCTTTCAAAACTTTTTTACAACTAAGCGCTGCTTCCAGCAAAACACGACGAACCAGCACAGGAGAAATGTCAGGTGCAATCTCTATCTTGAACCATGTACAATACACCTTGTCAGGCAGGTAGTAATTATGAATGGTGGAGGACATGGCTTTTCCGTTAGGTATTACATATACACTCCTGTTCCATGACAGGAGTCTCGTTGAGCGCCAGTTGATATCCACAACCTTACCAATAGTACCATCATCCATTTCGATCCAGTCGTTGATACGGTAGGGTTTCTCAATACTGAGAGCTATACCCGCGAAGATATCTCCCAGGGTAGTTTGCATTGAAAGACCGATAACGCCCGCAATAATCCCCGAAGAGACCAGGAGCCCTGTTACAGGCCGGTCGAACACAAAGGTCATAATGCCATAAATAGCAAGAAGGTATATACCTATCCTCACAAGGTTATGCAGTATATTCGGCACATCCATACCCGTGCGTCGTTTGACCATCCCCTTCCATATAAATAAGTCGACTGCCTGAACAAGTATACGGGCAAAAATCAACCACAGTAAAATGGTTCTACCGCGGGTTATCATGCCCACAATGTTATCATTAAGAATAGGTCCAAGCCAGTTGAAGACCAGTGCTTCAAGAGACAGCACAAATAGCGGCAAGAGCACTATCTGTAGCAACCAGAAAAACCGGATTATCAAGAGCACCTGCAGGCGATCAGCTGCTTTTTTCAATATCACGTATATAACAAAAGCCACGAGTACCGGATACGCCAGTTCCACCGGCAGGGTTGATGTACTGCCCTTGAGGTATTCCATGATCATGTGTATATTCATATCCTGTTCCATAGCACGTGAAATATTTAAACCACTGTAACACAATACCTCTAGTACATGCTAATCAGCCAGTCAACAATATTGCATCGAGCATAACGAATGATAGTATTTTTCTTGCTTTTTTTTGAAGATGCTCCTAATACTAAGTTCTAATCTTCTTTTTCCATGCGGGTTTCTTGCCTACCTGACACACCGATATCACTCGCCCGTATCAATATAACGCACACTCATTCATGATGGAGGATAAGAAATGCCAGCCACCGTACACAGTCTTGATGAATTAACCAGGGCAGGAACACTTCTTACACAGGAACTGGATTTCAAATCATTGATCTCCATCATCGCAGAACAGACACTGGATATATCCCGTTCAGACCTGGCCTGCCTTTACCTGGCAAAAGACCTGGATGACAATAATAGTGATTTACAACTTGCATACAAGAGGGGAAGATATGATGTCCCTCCCCGGATGGCAGCTTCAAGCGAACTGGTAGACTTCATAAGAGAATCAGATGAGACCGTTATTCTTACAGAACGCAAAAAAAGCCCTTTTCTTGATATACTCTGTAATGAACATATGCAGTGTGGTATCGCCATGCCCCTTTCTACTCCAAAGATCATGGTGGGTATACTGGTACTTAACAGCATAGAGCCTGGATTTTACAACAGGGAAAAATTTAATTTCCTGGATTCATTTTCCAGGCTGGCAGGTGGGATGCTCCATAATTCCAGGATGTTCAAACAACTCAGGGACTACCTGCGGGAGATCGAAGAGCTTCATTTATACCAGGAAAGTATTTTCTCTTCCATGACCAACCTTCTTATCACCACAGACAATAATGGAGAAATCCGATATTGCAATACCGCGGCAGAAGAACGATTTGGACTCTCAGATGACCCAAAAGGCAGAAAAATCGATGCTGTGTTTAAAGACTCAATGAACAGAAAGATAATCAATGCCATAAATTCTTCCATCAGGCAGCCAAAGGAAATGCTTGGAATAGAAGGTATTTTTCGTGATGAAGAAAAAGAGATGGATTTCTCACTTAATCTTTCACCACTGAAAGGCCGCCGTGGTAAACACCAGGGGTTAACCCTTCTATTCACCGACCAGACCCGCGAACGAGAACTGGAAGAAAAAATGGAGCGGGTGGTTGAAGAGCGACGCGTCATCAAGGACATGTTCTCCCGCTATCTTTCACAGGAGATAGTGCAAACATTGATGGAGCAGCCTCACCTTGTGAAACCCGGTGGTGACAAGAAGGAAGCCACCATCCTTTTCGCAGACATACGGGGATACACAACCTTTTCTGAGACCAAGCCTCCCGAATATATCATCGAGATGTTAAACGACTATTTCAGCGAGGCTGTTGAGATCGTGGTGAATCATCGAGGCTATATCGACAAGTTTATTGGTGACGCCATAATGGCAGCCTGGGGGGTCCCCCTGCAAACAGCACAGCAGGATGCAATATCAGCGGTGTCTGCCGCGGTTGAAATTCAACAGTTAATTGCGTCATCCAGGCGGACATTCTTCAAGGGTGATGCTTCAGTACTGAAGGTGGGTATAGGATTACATACGGGACCCATAGTGGCCGGCAATCTTGGAAGCTCACGGCGTATGAATTACACTGTTATCGGCGATACTGTCAATGTGGCCGCCAGGCTGGAAGGTGTGGCAAAGGGTGGTGAAGTGATCATCACACAAAAAACACTGGATTACCTTGGTGATCTTTTTGCGGTCAAAAGCCTCGAGCCGGTAAAAGTAAAGGGAAAAGCAGATCCCATTCCCATATACAGTGTGCTCAAACAAAACTAGAAACAATATTCCAAAGGAGGTTTCATGGAAACATTGATACGTATCATTGAATCACTGCCCTTATGGGTTATATTACTGTTCTTCGCGTTTTTTGTGGCTGTGATAGCAGATATGATATGGAGCATTAAGGCCAGAAAACGTATATATAACATACTGGCAAGGGCTGCTGATAACCCGGATAAAGCAAGTGACATTGTTGCACCCATCTTTAAAAAAAGATATGCCTTCATTCGTTCTCAGGCTATCGAACGATTCGCAAAAGAAGAGGGGAACGATATTATATATATTAGCGGCATCGATCGTTACTGGATCCAAAACCTGTTACGACTGAAGAGAAAACGGGACTTTAACAGGATCATGCATTATGCACCCGATACGGGCCTGTTTACCTGTTTCCTGGTAAGCCTCCATAAAAAACGGTTTGCCAGGCTTCTTCTTTCATTTCTTGAAGAAAGTGGTGATTTTTTATACATGCGACGTGTTGCCCTTTCAGGACAGGGTGAAGATTTCGATGGGGCCAGGGCCAGGGAAATGTTTCTTGATCATATCGATGAGATCCGCGAAATGACCGGAGATCCCGAATGGGCTTCACGATATTTCGCTATCAAAATACTGCTTCATGATGATGACAACCGGTCCATTCGCGCATTGTGGGACGCATTCGAGGACTCATATCCACTAGTACGGAAAACAGTCGCTCATGAATTCACCACCGACGAAACAGACAAGCTGCTTGACAGGTTGACTACACTCACGATAAATGATTACACCTACGAGGTTCGGCACACCGCATGGAATCGTATCATGAATGAATTCCCGGATTATCGTTTCCCCGATTCAAAAAAAATGAGCAAGACTCAATCATTCCATATTCTTGAGCTGCTGCGACCTGAAATAAAAGAAGATGAGAACCTTGCTTTCTACTTTCTTGACCAGAATAACCTGGAATTGCGTCTTCCTGCGGCAAGGTATCTGAAAGAAAACACGGCACTTGACAGGCTGTGCCTGGATGTAGACCTGGGAGATAAGAAATTACTGGAACGCAACTTCTCATTGCTTGAAAAAGCTGCACGCGTAAACGTTACAGATTTTCTTGCTTGCATTGAGAAAACGGATAACCCGGCAAGCCTGCTTGTATGTGCCCGCATTCTGCTGCAATCGGGTCCAAGGCCCTTCATTACCACCCTCGCCAGGAAAACATTTTCCCTCTATGACGGAACCTCCCGGTACAGTGAGATTTATTCTGCAACACTTGATTGCGTAGCTGCCAGGGGTAACGATGATGCCCTGAAACTTCTGGAGCGTGAACTGCAAAAGCGCAGGGGAGATGCGGAAGCACTATCTGTATTGTTAGAACATGTACCCCCGCATGCAGACCACATTGTTCAGGATACACTCATCGGTTTTTTGAATGATGAGAAAATCAGGCCCAGGGATATTCTTCGCCAGGTCCTGGTTAGAATGTCCCCACCACATGTCCTTGAGCAGGTATTGAAAATTTTGTATGCCGGGCGGGAGGCCCACCCACACCTGGTAAGGAAAGACGCCCTCAAACTTCTGGGACAGATGGAGCTTCATTATTGTCTGCAGCTTTTGCTTGAAAACCTTCCATCACTGCCAGTGGATGAGGCATCCGAGTTCACCCGGATACTATCCTCTTATCCGAAAAAGGAATTCAACTCCAGGGTAGGGGAGCTTCTTGATTCCGGTGACGCCCGGATTCGCGCTTCTGTAATAACTGCATTACCGGCCACCGGTGACAAGTCATTCGTAAAACGAATAACCAGGTTATTAAAAGACGCTGACCCTGACGTGCGAATAGCATCGGTCTGGGCACTGGTGAACTTCGAGGAATACAAGTCTCTTCAACAAACTGTTGACATGCTGCGTGACCCTGTAAAACGGGTAAGACAGGATGTGGCAAGTGCGCTGGGTTTACACGGCTCCGTTAAAATGATCAGGGAACTCAAACAGGTACTTCTTGATGAAAACGAAGTTGAATCGGTAAAGTACGCGGCAATCACCGGCCTGGGTGCTTCCACGTTAAAGGAATCAATTGACATTCTTATCGAGAAACTTGAAAAGACTGACAATGAAGATGAAAAAAAACAGCTTAGCCTGGCACTGTCATCAAAAACAGATACAAAAGATGCCCGTCACATGGTTGAACATTTCAAGGATGCCGATCCTTCTATGCGAGAGAATATAACACGTATATTTATAAGGATGGAAGAAAAAGGTGAGAAGATGCTTACCGACCTGCTCAGGGAAGACATCAAGTCATTGAATCCTTATATAGCCGAGATCCTTGATGCAACCGGCTATGTTGAAAGCCTCATTCGCACCCTCTCCCACCGGGACCCTGCTGTACGACGCGATTCAGCCGACACACTCTCAAGGATAGGCACAAAGTCCGCGTTTCGGGGAATTGTCCTTGCAGCACGTGATCCCGACGAGGAAGTACGGGTAAAGGTAACCAGGGCACTTGAAAAACTGGAAACCAGAGAAGGCAAAAAGATACTTGATGAGCTCGAAAAGGATCCTGACAGAAAAGTGCGGAAATATACACACTGGGCACTGGAAAGACTCCGATCAAAGTCATTGTAGTTAACACCAGGATATCCCGGCTTTTGCCTTAACACCAGGCAGAAGCCGGGATATCCTGACATCCTATATTTATACAGGTATACGCATTTTGTGAATTTTTCTTGCCCTGATAGCAATTCTGGTACAATATAGCGCATATATATAGACTAAGTAGTGTACACATTCTACATTAAGGGTTAGTGACAGTGGCTATTGACATTAAACGGGTAGAACATTCCAAGAGTCCTTATTCCAGGCATTTTATCAACCTGCCGCATATGATCTACAGGAACAACGAGAACTGGGTGCCATGGCTTCTCAACGAAATGAAAACATTCATCAACAAGAAGCACCCCCTGTTCAAACATTCCAATGGAGAATTCTATGTTGCCATGAAAGACGGTTCTCCCCGGGGGCGGATATTTGTATTCGAGAATACCAGGTACAATAAAACACATAATATGAAAAGTGCCCATTTTTATTTTCTTGATTTTTATGACGACACCGAGGTGTCCACCGCTCTTTTTATGGCCGCAGTCGACTGGTCAAAAAAAAGAAACTGCACCAGCCTGCTTGGACCAATGGGGTTTGGCGGTGTTACCGGTGGAGGCCTGCTCATTGATGGATATGAACACAGGGCATCCATGAGTATGATGATGTATAATTTTCCCTATTACCGTGATCATATCGAAGCTTTCGGATTTACCAAGTATCTTGACAATTTTTCTTATTATCTGCCAACATCGGCACAACTGCCACCACAATTGCGTGATGCGTCAGATGCCCTGCTTGCAAAAGGCGATTTCAATGTAATGAAATTCACATCCAAAAAAGAACTAACCGAAGTGGCAGACGACGTAATTAACGTGTTCCTGCAAACACTTAGTGATCACGCGGGCAATTACGAGCTCACCCGTGAAGAAAGTGATTACCTCGTAAGCAGCCTGCTCCAGGTGGCAGATCCCGAATTAATTAAAATCATTGCATACAAGAAAAATGTAATAGGATTTCTCTTCGGGTTTCATGATCTTTCCGCTGCATTGCAAAAATCAAAAGGAAAAATGAACCCGCTTAGCATTTACAGGATAATGCGGGAATATAAAAAAACAGACTGGATACTTATAAACGGGCTTGGTGTACTACCCGATTTCCAGGGACTGGGTGCCAATGCTGTACTCTATGCCGAACTGGAGAAGACCCTGAGAGAGCACCCCGAATTCAAACACCTTGAGATGGTGCAGATACAGGAAACAACGGTAAAGATGCTCAACAACGTGAAAACATTAATGGGCCGCACCTATAAAACGCATCGCATGTACAGGTATGATATTTAAAAAGCGATGGTGATACAAGAAACATATAATGGATACCATACTGACATTAACCCTGGTACTTATCTTCTCAATTGTAACCATGCTCCTATACCTGTATTTCAGCAGAAAGAACCCAGGCGAAAACCAGTCAATCACGGTTACTGAAAAACCACTTCTGGAATTTACCACCTGTTTACTTTGCGGGAGCCATCTTCAGAAGGGTGAGAAAATGAAAACAGACGTATACCGGGGAAACAATTACAGCGTGGTTCATATAACCGGCTGTCCATGGTGTAACGGAAATCGGGGCAACAGGTCAAGACAATGCCCGCAGTGTAAAAAAGAACTACCCATGGATGGATACCTTGTAGGAAAGATGTGGAAGAAAGACAACGGTAAAATCCATGTCCAGGTATCAGGATGCGTATTATGCACCTACGGGAAACAGAGATGAATAATTTCCCATTTTACTACGAACCGGTTTTTGACATTTCAATAATGCTGTCCGACTCCCAGATGTGTATACCCTTGCTATTATCAAGGGCTACTGTTTTCATGGCGATGGCAACTCCTTCGGCCTTCACGGGCCTGTATTTTCTTGCCGGTCCCAACATGAGAAAAGACAACCAGGGAAGAATTTTCATTCCCAACTCTTCAGCAAACCTTTGTTCATTTCTTTCACCCAACAGCAATGATGGCCTGAATATATGCAGGGCTTTAAAACCCATGGTTTGCAATTTTTCCTCCACTTCACCCTTAACCCTGTTGTAGAACACAGAAGATCGCGGATTAGCCATCATTGCGGTTATCACTACAAAACGGGAAGCTCCAGCATCTTTTGCCAGCTTCGCCGCCTGAACCACGTAGTGATAATCTACTTTTTTAAATGCTTCCCTGTTCCCGGCTTTTTTCATAGTAGTTCCCAGGCAACAGAACACATCATCAACCTTGAAAAGAGGGCCTTGTTCTTCCATCCTGTCAAAATCAATAATATGCTGCTGAACCTTTTCACCGGAGACATCTGAATTACGCCTGACTGGAACGGTAATCATTGTATATGCGTCATCATTGTTTAATAAACGCACAAGTTCACCTCCCACCAGTCCGGTGGCACCCAGAACAAGCGCTGTCCTTTTGTCTGTCATGACAACTCCTCTTTTTTTCGTTCTTCCAGAACCGCCCTGATTTCATCAAAACGTTCACGGGTAATGGGAAGTGCTTTTACAAAGAGCGCCGAGATGAGGAAGAATACTCCCGGCCCCACACCCATCAACAACCGTATGGCTACCAGGGCTGACTCAGGCTGCGACGCAGCACTGTTCTCAACATACCCGAATAATCCAAGAAGGGTAGATGCCAGCGCGATTGCAACCGCCGAAGCCACCTTGTAAAGAAAAGTGGTTACCCCGTAGAAGGCTCCTTCACGTCGCACCCCGTTGTGATATTCATCAAATTCAATCACGTCAGGTATGATAGACCATGGTATTATCTGCGATGCAGAAATTCCAAATCCCGCCAGCACACCAATACCTATCACAAAGTGCAGGTTGCCAACGGGAGCCACAAGACTCAAAAGCAGGGCAAGGGCAAAATAGACTGCCGCAATCATGTATGCCCGCCGCTTACCGAATTTTTCTCCAAGCATAACCCATAGAGGTGCTGCCAGTACCGCAACCACCAGTGGTATTCCCATCACCACGAAGGTCATGTCTTCAGAAATATGGATTATATCCTTAAGAAAAAATATAAAAATTGCCTGTATAAGATCAAAACCGATCATATTGAACAGGAACATTCCCAGCACTATCCTGAATTCGTACAATTTCATAATCGAAGTGAACGTTTCAATTATACCACCGGTAACCTGTTTCAGCGGCTTAACCCGTTCTTTTGTACCTGCAAAGGTAATAAAAAATGATACAATCGCAATAATACCAAACAGCCCACCCATTATGGGATAGCTCTCCAGGTAACGGTCATGGCCGCCGAATATCACGTCAACGATGAGGGCAACGCCCACAGCCGCCACGAGATTTCCCACGAATGACATACCCATTCTAAAACCTGATATGCTTGTTCTCTCATCGTAATTCTGGGACATTTCAGGCATCAATGCGCCGTATGGTACCGCAACCACGGTAAATGCCGTGTTGAAGATAATAGTGATGAGTACGTAATAGATAATCAGGTACAGGTCACTTTCAAAAGGAACCAGCCACAAAAGGAAAAAGGCAATACCAAAAGGTATACTGCCGAAAAGTATGTAGGGCCGTCTTCTCCCAAACCTTGTATCTGTTCTGTCAGAGATCATTCCCATCAGGTAATCGGTTATGGCATCCCATGCACGGGCAATGAGGAAAATAACCCCTGCCCAGTAGGCCGGTAAACCCGCCACGTTCACCAGGAAAAAGATGAAGTAAAACCCTATGGTTGTATACGCGATGTTTATTGCAAAATCGCCCAGGCCGTATGCCATCTTCTCCCGTACCGGTACAACATATCCTTCTTTCATCCTTCTCCCCCTTCGTCCTGCCTGTTTTTCTGTGACTTGATAAAATCCATGTACCAGAGCCCACTGTCCTTGATGGTTCTTTCCAGTGTTTCATAATTTACGTACACGATGCCAAACCGCTTGGTAAATCCAACTGACCACTCAAAGTTATCCAGCAATGACCATACGAAATAGCCCCTCACATCGGCCCCATCCTGCAGTGCCCGGGCGATCATGTGCAGGTATCCATTAATAAATTGTACCCGTTTCTCATCAGGAACCCTGCCATTAACCGGTGGGGCATCGTCAAACGCGGCACCATTCTCGGTGACCAATACGGGTGGGTTCCCATACTCATTTTTCAGTCGCATCAGCACATCGTACATACCCCGGGGAAACACCTCCCACCCCATGCTGGTATATTGCCTTCCATTTTCCTCGTATTCGGTCTCCGCGATGTCAGCCCCGGTCATCCATGTGTGCAGCAGGGGTATATACCATGCGTGGTAGGCAAATTCACGGGTGTAGTTATTCACACCAAGAAAATCTATGCCGGTTGTTATATACTCCCAATCCTGTTCTTTCACTTTCGGCTTGAACCATCGAAGAGTATGAAAGAGCTTTTCAGGGTAACTTCCCCTGAACAGGGGATCAAGGGTTATCCGGTTCATGAACTGATCAGCAAGGTCAGCTGCATTCTTATCCTTCTCCGATTCAGTCCGGGGATGCACCGGCATAAGATTCAGGGTAATACCCACCCTACTCTCCGGACGAACTGCCTTTATCGACTGGACAGCCTTACCATGCCCAAGAAGCAGGTGATGCATTACCTTTAAGTATTCCCATACCCGCTTGTGTCCCGGCGCGTGTTCACCAAGAAAATGTCCATTGGAAGCATAATCCTGGGGTTCGTTAAGGGTTATCCAGTTACCCACCCTGTCACCCAGTTCTTTTGCCACCATGGCAGCATAGTCTGCGAAATAATCACTGCACTGGCGGCTATAAAAACCTCCGAATGTATCCTGCAAAGAAAACGGCAGGTCCCAGTGGAAAAGGGTCACATACGGGGTTATATCATGTTCAAGCAATGAATCCAATAGTTTTTTATAAAAATCAAGACCCCTGTGGTTGATCCTGCCCTTACCCTCCGGTAACACCCGGGGCCACGAAATTGAAAACCGGTAGGCGTCAAGATTAAGTGTTTTCATTATTGCAACATCTTCAGAATACCGGTGATAATGGTCACAGGCGACATCACCGGTCGAACCATCACGAATGGTCCCTTTTTTATGGGCGAAGCTGTCCCATATGGATTCCCCCCTGCCCTCCTCATTCCAGGCGCCTTCCACCTGGTAGGCCGCCGTAGCAGCCCCATAGATAAAATCTCCTGGTAAATCCACTTTCATCATAACTGCCTCCATGGAACCATCATATACGAGTGACTGATCAGTCATTCATAGCATAAACACCTTTATATGTCAATACATTCTCACCAGTGTATACAATAATTACCTCTGAAGCACTCCCCGAATTACCGTCATTATTTTTTTTACTATCATTTCAGTTGGGATATCTCCGAAATGCATATACAGTTTTTCTTTCTCGTGATTTGAAATATATGACTTCATTAACGTCCCCACAATGCCATCTACACAAAAGGCAGCGGCATCGGCATCGATTCGGTCACTTATACTTCCCTCTTCAATCCCCTGTTTTATAATATCCTTCCAGAAAATGATACCTTCATTTTCCAGAACCAGCGTATCCTCTGAAAATCTGTCGTTATATTCGAAACTGAGTTCAAGCCATATTGAAATACTATCCGGGTCCTTAACCGCAGTTGAAAGAGAGGTGGATAGAATTCTTTCTATGTTTTCAAACACATCCAGGGTTTCCCCCTCACTTTCTGAAAACGCCTGTCTCTGAACCTGGTGACCTCTCTGTATAATTGTTCGTATAAGATCATCCTTTGAGGCAAAATACGTATACATGGAGCCATGTGATATCCCCGCCTTTTTGGCAATGTCATCTATGCGGGTATCTGAAAGTCCTTTTCGCCTGAACTCTTCAAGGGAAAGGCGCAGAATCCGTTCACTTTTCTCTCCGGGTATCTTTTCAAATGTTTCACTGTAATATTTTTTCATGTGTATCAATCCAGTCTTGTTTTATATCAGAAACTATATATTGCACTGTGTATTGTTCTGCATCATGGAATTGCTGATATCAAGTAAAATATTACTTTAACTGGTTTACAAATATCTTGACAGTATAGTGTTTAAGGGTAGATATTTTATACATGATACGGCATATTCTTACATCAGGGTGGAGTGTGTTTTGCCTGGTAACCCTTCTTGCGTGTCTATCCCTCATCCATTGCGGCAGGGGAACTCATCCCACTGCTACTGCACCACATAATGTCGCCTGGCCACTTGAACTGCCCCGCAGGCTATCCGGAACCCTGGGCGAGATACGGGGCACGTCCATGCACTACGGCATAGACGTAAAGACAAACGGCAGAAACGGCTACCGGGTGAAAGCCATTGCCGACGGGGAAATCCAGTCACTGATATCAAAACCATGGGGATACGGAAAAGGGATCTACCTGCGCCACGATGATGAATACATGTCAGTCTATGGACATCTCGACGCGTTTGAAAACCAGTCGCAGAATCTCAACGACCTGGTTGCCCTGCTGCATGTATTATACCTTGATAAGTCTGTGTTCTTTTCACCAAAACACCATCCTCTGCCTTTTAAAAAAGGTGAAACAATAGCCTATACCGGAGAAACAGGATCAGGATATCCCCACCTGCACCTGGAATTCAGGAAGGGAAAGGAATATCTCAATCCTTTAGCCATGTTTCCAGCCGATGATGACAAGGCACCCGTCATCACCGCGATCATTCTATGCAGGGAAAAGGGCAACACTACAATTGAAGAAACCATGTTAAAATTAACATCCAAAAAGCAGGAAAAAGAAAACAGGATTACTACCACCTCACCCGTCACCCTGATACCAGGAGAAAAGTATTTCTTCAAGC
>JAGYNX010000001.1 GCA_018399855.1 Spirochaetota bacterium | reverse complement strand
TCTTCCTACAGCACCCCCCGCCGTGTACGATGACTGGATTTATTCCCACGTATTTCAAAAGTACCATGTCCAGGGCAAAAGATTTTCGAAGAGATTCTTCACTCATGGCATGGCCTCCGTACTTGATAACAATTGTCTTCCCGTAGAATTCACGAATGTAGGGAAATGACTCGGTGAGGGTGTTGACCTTGTCCATGTACTTTTTCATTGTATGTATACCTTCTCTTTGGCGGGAATGGTTATGTGATTATCAATATCTCCAGGTTCTACCGCCTGCAGTGGTGATATTTCTATTACCTTTACTTCCGGAGGGATTGATATTCCCTGTTGTTTCAGCCAGTTCATAGCAAGGTTTGACATCAGTTCACGAGCGCTCTCCACCGAGTCTATGCCGCTCTTGTTCTTCACGGGGGCAAATTCCTCTTCCCTGGTTGTCTCCATGATGAAATTGTTATCGGTAAGGGGCAATGCATCGAAGACGAATTTTTCGAACTTATATCCCTGTATTTCTTTTTCTCCCTCACGGGTGTATTCTTCGATTTTCTTTTTGGCGATATGGTAGGGGAGGGACAAACTGCCGCCGCCGGTGATATCCATGAGGAACCGGCAGTCGAAAAGATGTATGGCGATACTTCCCGCGGCGTAACGGAGAGAGCCTTCGTCGTCCTTCTCGTACTGCTTTTCTTCTGGCAGATCTGAGTATTCAACCACGCCGATTTTCCCGTTCTCGAATTCTACGAATACCCCCACCTTCTCTTCGGGATAGGCCTTCATGAGGGCCTTGCTTGATATGTGGGCTTTCTGTAACACATGAAAGCCGATGAAGTATGGGTCAACGATATTGACCAGGGGATTGTCAACCTGGAAGTAGGAGATGATCTCGATACCCTGGTCAATCATCTTCTCAAGAACCCCCGACTGGCGAAGTGCGGTGAGGCTGCCCCCGTGTCCGTCGGGGTTTTTGAAAATGCTGTGCTTATCAGCCAGCACAAGTTTGCCGTCGGGGTCAAGTGAAGGGATCATTTTCTGAGGAAATAGGTGCACACTTTCTTCGTGAAGCCCGAACCAGTTGTGCTCCTTTAAAAAGTCAACGGTATCCTGGTGGTTGGCAGGAGAGGTCATAATAAGCCATGGCACAATTACCCCGTATTTTTCAGAGTATTTCTTTATCTTCTCGGCGTGTATTTGAAAGAGGGTTTTGTCGCTGACCGGTCCCACCGGGAAGGCACCCTTGGGCCCGTCAAAACCAAGACGGCTTCCCTGTCCTCCCGCTACAACGAATGCTGCAACTTTGCCGTGTTTTATCATGTCGATACCCGCGTCGTACGCCCGGGTGTATTCTTTTTTCTGCTCATCTGTTCGGGGAACCGGCATATACGGGGCCGGTTGAAAATCCATCGGAATGGGTTCATCCTCTTTTGTCTTTTCATAGAGAGACATGAGATGCTGAAAATCGATATCAGAAAGCTCTTCCAACAGTGACTTTTTTTCTGCGTCTGTCAGCTCGTCCCAGAACTTGAATACGTGTTCCTGGTTATTATCATAGACACGGGTGATGGTGTCTTCATAGCCGTTGTATGAAATCATGTATGCTGTACCTCTTTAAGTAATATTCTCGCATCGGCGATAAGTGCTTCTTTCGCGTTACACATTACAGGATTAAGGTCGATAGATTCAATGTTTTTTTCAAGATCTACCGCAAGTTCTGAAAAATGTACCATCAGGTGTACCAGCTTCTCCATGTTTACGGCTTCTCCGCCCCGATACCCGGTAAGAAGAGAACTTCCAGTGAGTGAGGTTAAAGCTTCCCGGGCGGTATCATTTGAAAAGGGTGCCATTCGTATTGCCACGTCCTTGTATATTTCCACGGCGGTACCACCGATGCCGGTGAGAACTACCATGCCGAATTGTGGATCGTGTTTCGCCCCTACGATGAGTTCGGTACCGCGGGCCATCTGGTCAACGATTATACCATCAAAGCCTTCCAGCCTGGAGAGATCATCGTATGCCTGTGAGAGTTCCCCGTCATTGCCGATTCCCACCCGAACGCCGCCGGCATCCGACTTGTGCATTATTTTAGGGGACACTATTTTTGTGACAACCGGGTACCCTATATCGGCGGCGGCCTTCAGGGCCTCCTCCCTTGTATGCACCCAGTGAAACATTGTAACCGGCAGGTTGTAGAGCTTCAAAAGTTCACGCGCGTCTGGTTCCATCATCCATCCCACATTTCGGGCCCTTTCCAGCAGTTCGTGTATTCGCTTCTTCATGATTTCCTCCTGTTCATGGCCCGCACCATGTGCACCGCCCCTTCCACCGAATGGGCCACCGCCAGCCCGTTTGACTCAAACCCCTCGATAAACATGACATACCTGTCTACATGGGGCATGTAGGTGATAACCGGCTTCTGGTACTGCATGGCCACAGAGGCGATGCGTGCGCCGATGTCGGTGCTGATAGCCGGGAGGTATGGCAGCAGAAGCAGAATTACCGCATCCACGTAATCTTTTTCCAGGAAAAAACGGGTTGCGGTGAAGAAGTCATTGTCTCCGGCGCTGCCGGTGAGGTCTATGGGATTGTTCAACGAGGCGATGGCCTGCACACTTTTGGACAGTTGGGGCTGTAACTCCTGGATATCATCGTCTGGGATCTGTGCTACTTCTATGCCCGCGTTGAAACAGCCGTCTGAGGCCATGGCACCATGGCCCCCACTTGCGGTAATGATGCAAACCCTTTCAACTGCTGCCTCGTTGCAGCATGAGAGAGATTCGCAGTACGAGACGAACTCGGCCTCGTTTTCTGCCTCAAGGGCACCGCTCTGGCGGATCACTTCACGAAACACCGGGTAATCGCCGGCAATGGATGCGGTGTGTGAACTGACGGCCCGTGAACCACCGGGGGTCTTGCCGGCCTTCAGAAGTACAACCGGTCGTGATGCCTGTTCCATGAAGGTGACAAAGTCACGCCCCCGTCCTTCCGAAAAGCCTTCAAGGTAAAGGCCGATCACGCTGGTTTTGGGGTCGCTGTCAAGGTAGAAAAGGAGGTCTATTTCATCGATTACCGCCTTGTTGCCGATGCTGACGGTGCGCGAGATGCCCACCCCCTCCTGGGTGAGCTTGATCATCATGTCAACCAGTATGCCCCCACTCTGGCTTAGCAATGCCACGTTGCCTTTTCGGGGGGTGACTAGCCGTTCAGATGGAAGAAAAAAAGTATCGATGGCAGGTGGGGAGAATATGCCCAGGCAGTTGGGGCCAATTACGGGAAAGTTGTGTTCATGTGCCACCGCGGTTACCCGGTCTTGCAAATCGGTGCGACCGGTCTCGGCGAACCCGCCGGATATGATGATGGCCCCACCCACCTCGTTCTCAATGCATTCCTCAATGGCGGCAGGCACGAGGTCTGCCCGTATGCTCAGCACCGCGCAGTCAATTTTTCCGGGTACCTGGCTGATGCTTTTGTAAACCGGGTCGCCAAAAAGTGTACCCCCCCGGGGATTCACACAATAGGTTCGGGCATCATAACGCAGGTTATTCTTATGGAAAATAACGTTGGCCGGGTTGAAGGGATTTGAAAGAGATACCCCCACAACGGCCAGCGATTCGGGCTGCAGCAACGTATCAAGTTTCATACTGTTCTCCCTGAATATCTTTTACCAGATTGTAACAGGGAAACATGCCGGGGGCAAGATAGAAAATAATGGATTTGTATCTTTTCGGTGAATTACCCCGTTTCCTTAGCTGATTCTTTAAGACTTCGCTTCGCCTCGTAAGCAAGAAATACCGCCAGCAAAAAAAGTACTGCGGCAACTGCCGCTAGCAGAAAGTTTCCTGTTGTTATATCATGGATCACCATGACGGCAAGGGCACTCAGGGTAATGATGAACATAAGCACCATGGGTATCTTCACAAACCATGTTTCACGTTTCAGCCTGGTAAGCCACACGGTAACCGCAAGCAGGGCCAGGGCAGCCAATAGCTGGTTGGCCGCGCCGAATATGGGCCATATCTTCAAACCCTGTCCGCTGATCACCAGCGCCCCGGCAACCAGCACACCAATGAGGGTGGCCGCGTAACGATTTCTGAAAAGCAGCGACTGTTTCTCATCGGGCTTGTTTCGGTCATGAAAAAATTCCTGCAGGGCAAACCGTGCCAGTCGGGTTGCGGTGTCAAGTGATGTCAGCGCGAAGGCGGATACTGCCAGTGAAGAAAATGTTTTACCGGCGTCATAGGGTATACCAAAACTTGTCATAATGTTGCCAAGACTGTGGGCGAACACGGCCACCGGGTTTGAACGCATGTCCATGTAGTTCTCTTTCACCAGCATGGCAGCGGTGATGAGTGCAACTATTGCCAGAACCGACTCGATCAGCATGGCACCATAGCCCACCGTGCGGGCGTCTTTCTCGTTGTTCAGCTGCTTGGCAGTGGTTCCCGAAGCCACAAGGGAGTGGAACCCGGATATAGCCCCGCAGGCCACCGTGACAAAAAGGATGGGAAAAAGGTATCCCAGTTCTTTCACGTGAAAGCTGGTGTAGGCGGGGATCTTCAATTCAGGGTTTACAACCACGATGCCGGTGATACCCAGACCCAGGAGGGCGTAGAGAATAAATGAATTAAGGTAATCCCGGGGTTGCAGCAATATCCACACGGGAGTAACAGAAGCAACGAATATGTACCCCATGAGTATATAGGTCCAGGTGAGGGCCGAAAGCTGCAGGGGATACAGGTACCCCAGGTACAACGCGCCGGCAAGAAGAAGAACCCCGAATATGGTGGCAACCGGCAGGGAGAGGTTCATCCGGTAAAGGAAAAGACCGAACACCAGGGCGATCAGGATGAACAGTGATGACGCACTTGCCGCCGCGGGGATCTCTTCAAATGTGCGGGAAACCACTATTATAAAAACCGCCACCACCAGGATAAGGGTCGACCATGAGAAAATAAGAAACAGCAGTTTTCCCCTCCTGCCGATCTGTTCTTCGATAACCTCGCCGATGGATCGTCCTTCATGCCGAACCGATGCCACAAGGGCTGAGAAATCATGAACCGCCCCCATGAAAATCCCGCCGATAAGTATCCATATTGCAACCGGGATCCAGCCGAAAATAGCCGCCACGATGGGCCCGATAATGGGGGCGGCCCCGGCGATGGAGGCGAAATGGTGACCAAGCAGCACGGGTGCCCTGGCGGGAACGTAGTCTACCCCGTCATTCATGGTATGGGCGGGTGTTTTTCGCGAAGGATCAATTCCAAGTTTTACGGCGATGAACTTTCCGTAAAATATATATGCCACTACGAAGGCCGCAACGGCCAGCAGTATTAACATTACAGAATTCATATAAGCCTCCCCCAACAATGCTGGTTCTGATTCATGTTTTCCATGTTTTTTACTACCCGCAGTATTACAGGATCAATCATTATATCAAGAAAAATATTCTTTTCAATTCAACAAAGTGGTGATAGTACTTATAGAATGAGAGTCACCTGTCTGCGGTGAATCCAGTTACATGATGGGGGAAGAAAAATGAATTCGATGCGGGAAGACATTGAACGAATATACCGGGCGGCAATTACCGCCGTAAATCCGCAAGAAGCCATACACCGGCATCTAACACTGAACAAAAACACACTCACGGCGAAGGGGGGGGACGGGAATGCTGTCACCTTCAACCTCCCTGACTATAACCGCATACTGGTGGTTGGCGCAGGCAAGGCCACCGCTCCCATGGCCCGCGCGGTTGAGGACATACTGGGAAACCGGGTAACAGAAGGGGCTGTTGTTGTTAAGTACGGGTATACCGACAGCCTTGCAAAGGTTATCATGATGGAAGCTGCCCACCCGGTGCCTGATGAAAACGGGGTGGAAGGAGCCATGAAAATCCGTTCAATGCTTGAAGAAGCCGATGAGAATACACTGGTCATATCACTTATCTCCGGGGGAGGCTCCGCGCTGCTTGCCCTCCCCGCGGGAAATATCTCGCTGGAAGAAAAACAGAAGGTAACTAGTCTTCTCTTGAAAAGCGGCGCGTCCATTCACGAAATGAACGCGGTGCGAAAGCATATCTCCGCGGTAAAAGGCGGCAACCTGGCACGGGCTGCATACCCGGCAACAGTTCTTAACCTTATGATATCTGACGTGGTAGGTGATAATATGGACGTGATCGCATCCGGACCCTTTGTTCCGGACAGTTCTACTTATGAAGATGCATTGGGTATACTTGATGCCTATTCTCTTCGTGATGAAATTCCCGTGAATGTGAAAGAGCACCTGGAAAGCGGCGCGGGAGAAAAGATTCCCGAAACTCCGAAAAAAGATGACATGGTGTTTACCCGTGTGACCAACATGATAGCCGCGTCCAATATTATCGCCCTGGTGGCAGCAGAGAATGAGGCAAGCGCACTGGGGTATAACACGGTTATACTTTCATCCATGATAGAAGGAGATACAACCGATGCCGCCGCATGGCATGCTGCCATCCTAAGGGAGAGTGTGTTTTCTTCACATCCGGTCGGGCCACCTGCATGTATAATCAGTGGTGGTGAAACGACGGTGAAAGTGACCGGTGAAGGACTGGGAGGCCGTAATATGGAATTCGCGTTACAGATGGCAGCACGAATTCATAACCTTGAAGGTGTTATTGTAGCCAGCGTGGGTACCGACGGAACCGATGGACCAACAGATGCCGCGGGAGCAATTGCAGATGAAACAACAGTACAACGTGGGGTAGGGAAAGACCTTTCCATAACAGATTGCATGGAGCGCAATGATTCTTATCATTATTTCGAAACTCTGGATGACCTTGTGAAAACGGGACCAACCAATACCAACGTTATGGATGTTCGTATAATGCTGTACAGGGATAATAAAAAAATAAAAAAATAAAAAAAATGTTGCTAATATTACTTATATGCAGTAAGATTTTTCAGAACTTATTAGAATATAGGCAGGGATGCGTATATTTATTTTTCCGGAAAATTATTAAAGGAGTGTTGAGTATGAAAGGCAAACATAGCGCTATTACCATCTTTTTGATGATCATGGTTCTTGCAGTTTCTTTTTCGGTAAATACGTTAGCACAGGAAGCTGCAGAGAAAAAAGATGACAAAAAAAAGTATTCTCCGGCTGAACGTCCCGAAGAGAATTATCTGGCCAGGTTTCACGCGCTGGACCGGGTATATGATTTGATGCGATCCAATCTTGAGCAGATCTACATGCTGAAAGTTATTGTGTCCAATTTCGGTGACCAGGGATGGAATGAAGGATACGAAAGTGTCTATGAGGGATACAAGAAGGGTATGGATTATTATTATAAACGTGATATTATTTATGCCAGGGTCGAACTGGAAGATAACAAGAAAAATATCGGCGAGATGTACAAAAAAGTTGCTGAAAAGTACAAAGAGCAAACACAGGGTATGTTGAACCAGTGTGCGAATATGATTCTTAACCTTTCACTTGACGAAAGGGCCCGATCAAATCCTGATAGAAGCAATGTGCTTAACAGGAACATGTCAAGATTAAGAATTGCCTATGGACAGTATGATGATGCAGAAAGGGCGGTTCGAGAACAAAGGAATCAGACTGCGGTGCTTCATTACAGGGTATCCAAGACATATGCTATAAAGATACTGGAGCAGTTGAATCCCGAAGAAGCAAAGGGAAAATACGATGTACATAAAGCTGACAACCTGAACAGGATACTTAATCCCAAATCAGAAGAATCAGCACAGTAGTACACAACAGATAGTTATATTCTTTATCAAAAGGGGGAACATCCATTCCCCCTTTTTTATGAATTTTTCCAGGAAGGAACCATTGAATGATGCGGATTTACAGGCCTGACGGGTACGTGGTAGTATTCCTTTCTTGTTTCATTCTGCTTGTGCTCTTTATCCCTCAAAAAACAGTTCAATATGAATTTAACCTCTACAGGGTAGTTGTTGATCCAGGTCACGGTGGTGCTGCTCTGTATCCCAGGGAAAAACACGGAGACAGGTTTGATCTGCTGTCGGGAACATACCTGGACATTTTCAGGGAGGGTGCGTCATTAAGGGGCTACCATGAACATGAACACATGTATAACGTGGCGAGCAAGGTCGACGAACTCCTCGCCTGTTGTGCACCCGGTGGTGACTTCGGGAAGTTCTATCGTATATTAAAGAAATACACTGATGAAGAACCGGCACGTGTATATATTAGCCATATGCTGAGCAGGGGTGATTCCCGTGACAGGGATGCAATTAAGAACAGAAAGGACCCCAATGCGGAATTCAGACTATTTGATTATCCCGACGATAACGGCAACATGCGTCCGGGAAGGATAACCCGTATTAACAGGTTCAGACCTCACCTGGTGGTTGCATTGCATCTTGCCGGTTGGGCACCCCGGTATTATCGTGGATTGAATGCGGTGATTGTACCTCCCTACGAGTTCATGCACAAGGGCCTTGAATACCTGAAGGGTGAACGAAGATCACGGTCTTTTTATTATAACCAGCCATACAGGGACTGGTTCGTCGAATCTGTGAGACGATCAGGATTTTCCTGGTTCAAGAATGATGTATCAATGTATTTCACGGGATTTCGAACAAAACCGTCAGGGATGATTGATACCAGGGCTTTCAGGGGCTACAGGTATAACATGGTTGAATGGAATTATGCAGATGGTCCGGGATGGGCCCTGGCGGCAAAGTTTCATAAGCACAACACAAGGTATGCCGATACTTATAAAGGGTTCAAACCTGAAGGTGAATTCTGGGAGCGGGAAAAATCGAAATATGAGGCTTACAGGCGTGGAAACGGTCCCGAAGGGTATGGAGGTGACAACCTCTACGCGTCCAATGAACTGATACGGTATATTCTGTATTCACTGGAAAAGCGGGGTGTTCGACATCAGGATCACAGGGTTGCCCCACCGTATATTTCTATATGGTCACTGCCACTGCATGTAAATGCCATTACCGCTTTTCTGGAAATTGGATATCTCAACAGGTCTCACACACGGTACCTGTTGAGATCAAGAACTGATGAAATTGCCGAAGGCATTGCGGTTGGAATATATTCTCTTTTTACAGGGGTTAAACCACGTGAGGGAAGAGTGAAGCATGTTCCCAGTGGAAAAAAGATTGACCTTGAAAAGTACAGGATAACAAATGAAATTGACTATTTTGAATCAGTTACAGCGAAATGAAACGAATTAAATATACAACATTATTATACTGGATTGTGTGCATCTCTATCTGTTGCTGCTGCATGGAGCAGAAAACAGCTGCCGCAACTTTGCATGATTATAATAACATGTTTGTCAGGGCAGCACAAACTGCTAAAAAATCTGTTGTAAATATCAGTATATACCGTTCAAAAAAGGATGCGCAAAAAAACTCGTACAAAAGGGCAGGATACGCATCCGGAACAATTATATCATCCACCGGGTACGTGGTGACCAATTATCATGTTGTCAGCAAAGGTGATTATTACAGAATTACCCTTTATGATGGTACGGAGTGTGAGCTGATCCCCATCAGGGAAAAAAAATACCTGTTTGATGCGAAGACTGATATCGCACTTATGAGAATCGCTATACCTGGAGAATACGGGATTATATCGGTTGATTTTGGGGATTCGCATGAACTGAAGGAAGGAGAATGGGTGCTGGCTATTGGAAATCCATATGGTCTTCATCAATCAGTCAGCAGCGGCATCGTATCCTCCAAGGGAAGAAATGATATTGGATTTGCCGATATAGAAGACTTCATACAAACAGATGTGGCCATTAATCCGGGAAATTCAGGTGGTCCATTGATAAACCTCGAGGGCAGGCTTGTGGGTATAAACACGGCCATACGTACAATTACGGGGGGATACCAGGGAATTAGCTTTGCCATTCCTTCAAATACTGTGAAAGCAGTGTGTACTGAGCTGGTTAAATACGGAAGGGTAAGAAGGGGATGGCTTGGTTTCCTTGTGCGCCAGGAAAAAAGATCCAGTAATGATGAAAAATACCAGGTCCAGGTTATATCAGTTATAAAAAATTCACCTGCCGACAGGGCAGGAATAAAAAAAAATGATATTATACGTGAAGTTGATGGCCAGCAGGTTAATTCACTGGGGGAAGTGGTAAAGTTAATTAGCAGCAAGCCAATCGGGTCTACAGTTGATATAGTTGTTGGGCGTAACGGTAAGCTGTACCGTTTCAGGATGCTGCTTCAGGAAAAAGAACGTTACCAGGCGATGCAGCGTGTGTTACAATATATATTGAGCCGTTATGGTATTGAATTTGATGAAAACGCCGCAAGTGGTGATGTAGTAGTCTCGTACCTCTCTCCTATGGGACCGGGATATCAGGCGGGGTTGCATCGGGGAGATGTAATTATCAGTATGAATGGGAAAAGGGTTCGTTCACTTGATGAAGTCATACGAATCTATAAAAAAAGCCATCATCGAATACGAGAGATAAGTGTTCTAAGAAATAAGCGGGAAGTTGCCATCGAAATTGAATAAGCTGCTTTCCCGTATACAATATATATAATGAATTGGAAGTGAAAATTCGTGTTCTGGAAAATAATTCGATTACATCAAAAAAGTATAACAGTATTTATAATGATATTGATACTATTCTTGTCCGCAAGCGCAGGGATGGTATACTCAAAATCAAAAGTCGATGTGGAACTTGATAAGAGTTTTTTTTCTGAACTGGCAAACATGAACCCGGTTGCGCGGCAGTTTCGGCTGGAAGCAATGCGTGACAAGGTTATACTCGCAAGGGGTTTCGTTGAATCATTTGAGCAGGATACACGGTATCGCCGAAAGTATAGAATCGTGGTGATTGACAATGAGTCTGAAATAATTAACGTTCGTTTCTATATATATACAAATGAAAAAGATTTTGGAGAAGTATTGCAAAAGGGGGATATTTTTGAATTTACCGGGCAATTCGTAATTGAAACTCCCATTAACTCCAAAATGGATGCCTTCATTTTTGATGTGCTTCTTGAAGATGGAGCTCTTGTGGTGCAATAACGTTATTCCCTGTAGGTACTGAACACGTAATTCATTATCAGGTTACGTTCATCATCGTTTAATCCAACAAATGAAACAATCAATTTTGTAGTATTGTTATCTCTTTGAACAGATTCAATTTTGCAAATAATATCTATACGTGTTTCATCAAGTATCATATGTCCTTTCAGCATGTAGTCCTGAGCGGGATCAAAATCGCATGTAATAATTGCTTTGCGATCGCTCAGTTCCCTGATAGTTCCATTAGTCAGGGTTGTTTCTTCGGTGTAAAAGTTTTTCTCGGAATCTTCAACAGAAAAGGTAAAAAAAGTTAACGGGATATCAACCTCTGCCTTCAGACATCGGCGTTCAGGGTTCCTGATCACATTATCGGTATGTGATAATATGACAAGGGGAATATCGTTCACCATGGTGCCGACTACACTGGTGGTAAATTCATAAGATGAAACCTGGTGTAACCAGAGATAGCATTCCAGGGTGTCCCCTTTCTGTATTACATCGGCAAATAATCGGTCGCATCTGCAGATTAGTATGAACTCTGTATTCTCAACAGTGGTGAGTAATGAATACCCAAATCCTTTCTTGTACACACGAATAAGAGTATTTTCTTTTATTTCCCTGGTAGAATTGATCTTTTTCATTAAAGCCTTCAGTTTTTATTATTTTGAAAAACTAGACTGTTACAAATATAGTATTTTGTCAAATTGTTTCATTATGAATAGTAGTAATAAAAATTTGAAAAAAATAATAGTTGCATTAATATGACTATTTGTATGTATTGGAAATCCTTTCTGCCATGCGCTGATAATAGCAGTATGGCAGCATTATTCCACAGGGAGGAACATAGATGAATACGTATGAGTTGACAGTAATACTGCGACCTTCAGACGCGAACGATGGTGCCAGGGAAAAAGTTCGGGAAATACTTGAAAAGAACAAGGTTACCATTGTATCAGAAGACCCCTGGGGTGTGCGAGCCCTTGCCTATCCCATAAAACGGCAAAATGAGGGCTACTATGACTTCATGATTATAGAAGCAGCCCCTGAATCCATCCAGTCTATCATTAGTAGTTTCAGGTTAAATGCCAGCATCTTGCGCCATCTTTTTGTGAAAACACAAAAAAAGAGCGCGTAGAAAAAATAAAGGGATATATATATGGCTGGTGATATAAACAAGGTTGTACTTATAGGAAGGCTTACCAGGGATCCTGAAATGCGGTATACGCAAAACGGAACTGCGATGGCTACGTTTTCCATTGCAAATAACAGGGTATACTCTGTTTCCGGTGAGAAGAAGGAGATGGTATCCTTTTTTAACTGTGTTGTGTGGGCCCGGGCAGCTGAAACCATTGTTCAGTACTGCAAGAAGGGACAGAGAATAGGGATTGACGGCAGACTGCAGCAACGGTCATGGGATGATAAGGATGGAAATAAACGATCTACTGTTGAAGTAGTAGTTGATAATTTTCAGTTCCTGTCTGGCGGTCGTTCGGGCGGAGGAGAAGACGAAACTTCAAGTGATAGTTCCCCCGCAGATTCCGGGTATAGCAGCAATAATGCACCTGAAATGGAGACAAATCCATTCTCAGATGATGACATCCCATTCTAATGATAATTGAAGAAGAATCAAGGAGTATATAGATGAGCGAAGAAACAAAGAATAATGAAGAAATTCAGGAAACCGTTGAAGAGAAAACCGAAGAAGTAACTCCGGAAACTCCTGAAAATAGTAAAGAAGCAGCACCTGCGGAAAATGCTGAAACAGCAGCTCCCGCTGAGAGTGACGAACCAGCAGCTCCCGCTGAAGCAGCAGATACAAGCGCTGCTGTCAGCAGTACAGATGAAGCTGATACAAGTAAAGAGAAACCGGAGTCAGAAACGAGAACCAGGACACCTGATACTAGAAGACGTGATGACAGCCAGAACAGGGGCCAGCGTGGAGATTCACGTGGACCTTCTCAGAGGTTCACCAGGTTTAGAAAGAAGGTATGCCGTTTTTGTGAGAACCCGGAGATAAAAATTGATTACAAGAATCCTGATCTCCTGGAGCGTTTTATTACCGAGCGTGGCAAAATATTACCGAGGAGAATCACCGGTACTTGTGCCCGGCATCAGCGTCAGCTGGCTACGGCTATCAAGCAGTCTCGTACCATCGCACTGCTGCCATTTGTTGTTAAGTAATTGTGATTGAGCTGATAATTGCAGCAGTAATTGGATTTGCCCTGGTGGCAGGAACAGCCATCATGGTATACCAATACCAGTGGAAGGTAATAGTGTTTCTTATTCCGGTGTTGGTGGCTGCGATGATAATAATGCTTAGTAAGGGTGAAACCTTCTCATATATTCTCGCACCGGTTATTACCGGTGGATGCGCAGGGTTTACATTTAAAAACGGTCGAAGTTACCAGTTTTTTCTTTTGATTTCAACGGTAATGTTGACAATTCTCTTTACCCTTAATTTTTACATGCTGAAAACGGTAAAGGGTGTTGACCTTATGAAGCAATCCCGGATACAGTTTGAGAATATGCTGGAAAGTTCAGAAATGAATTCCGGGGAAAAACAGGAAGTTATGGAACGAGTAGACCAGTCCATGCCCATTATCAGGAAAATGGTCCCTTTCTCGTATTTTTTAAATGTGCTGGTATTTGCAATGATCAGTTTTGCTCTTCTCAGGTGTCTTTTTGCCCGAATGGGATTTGTTAAGATGCTGGAAGTGCCAGGAGTAGAACGGTTTAAACTGAATGATTACAGTATTTTTGTTCTAATTGCCGGCTGGCTTATTGTATTGCTGGTTCCATCACAGCAATATTTATATTTGTACCTGCCAGCATTGAATATTGCGCTGATCATGTCTGTATTTTATATTATCCAGGGAACAGGCATATTGAAGTTTATCTTTATGTCCAGGGGATGGCCGTCTTTTATACTTCCCATTATATTCCTGGTTTCCTTATTGCTGGGGCCTGCCGTTATCCTCTTTGTACTTATGTTACTTTTGGGGATTGGGTCTGTTGATTTCTGGATGGATTTCAGAAAGATCTCATCAATATCAGCTGATGGGGAAAAATAGTAAAGAATTGAACACAATCATTATACTGGAGTAAGTGTTATGAAGGTTATATTACAGAAAGATATTCCAAATCTGGGTGACGCGGGAGATGTGAAGGAAGTAGCTGACGGATATGCACGCAACTTTTTGCTTCCAAAAAAGCTCGTAATTCAATACAATGAATCCAGCGAACGGGCAATACGTCATCAGAAAAAACTTATCAATTTTAAAAAAGATAAGCGAAGAAGCCAGAGTGAAAAAATGGCCGAATCTGTTGCCAACATGGAGATAAAGATAATCGCACAGGTTGGAGAAGAAGATAAGCTGTTTGGATCCGTTACCTCGATGGATATTGCTAAACACCTGGCCGATAAAGGTTACCTGGTTGATAAGCGAAAGATTCAGCTTGATGAACCCATCAAGAAAAAAGGTGAATACGAGGTTCCGGTTAAGCTTGATGAGGGTGTTACTGCCACCATCAAGGTAATAGTTGATAAAGAATAATCAGGAGTTGTCAATGGCAATCGAGACATTGCCGCCACAGGATGTAGAATCAGAAGCTTCTTGTCTTGCTTCAATACTTCTTAGCAAGGAAGCGCTGCTCAAGGTATTAGAAATCCTCCAGCCGGAGGATTTTTATCTTGATGTGCACAGAACAGTGTATTCGGCCATCGGTGAGCTGGAAAAGAAAGGTATGCCGATAGACCTGATAACGGTAAAGCAGCGGCTTATCGATGCGAAGGTATTTGATAAGATTGGGGGCGACACCGCCCTGGTCGATTTATACAGAACTGTATCCACATCTGCCAATGCGGAGTTTTATGCGAACAGGGTAAAAGAACTTAGCCTGAGACGGAAGTTAATACAGGTATCATCAGAAATTATCGAAAAATCATACGACACCTCACGTGACACAAAAACCCTTCTGGATGAAGTAGAAAGAGAGATTTTCAAGGTTACCCAGCGAAGGATAACATCCGAACTTATGGGTATAGCGGATGTTCTTCGTGAAACCATGGAGAACATCGGGTATATGTATGAAACCAAAAAGCCGGTGACAGGTCTCTCAAGCGGGTACATAGATATGGATACAATACTGACGGGATTTCATGAGTCAGAATTGATTATCATGGCTGCCCGCCCTTCAATGGGGAAAACAGCTCTTGCGTTAAATATTGCTAATCACGTTGGGTTAAAAGATAAACAGCCTGTACTTTTCTTTTCCCTTGAAATGCCGGCAACACAACTTGCAACCAGGATGCTCTGTATCGAAGCCATGATTGATTCGCAGAAAGTACGAACAGGATCTATAAGCGCGGAAGAATTGAAGAAACTGGTGCAGGCGGCAGGAAAACTGGAAAAAACGCCGATATTCATTGATGACACACCCGGTCTAAATATCTTTGATTTGCGGGCCAGGGCACGAAGGATAGCACAGCGTGAAAAAGTGGGGCTTGTTATTGTAGACTATCTTCAGTTGATTGCTTCTACATCCCGTATGGAAAGGCATCAGCAGATTGCCGAAATATCGAACGCGCTGAAACAGCTGGCCCGTGAACTTGATGTTCCGGTTATTGCGCTTTCCCAGTTGTCACGTGCAGTTGAGTCACGAACTGATCAGATACCCCAGCTTTCTGACCTTCGGGAATCAGGTGCCATTGAGCAGGATGCTGACGTTGTAATGTTCATATACCGCGAAGAAAGGGTTAAAAAAGATACCGAACGAAAAGGCATTGCCGATATTATTGTGGCAAAACAGAGAAACGGTCCTATTGGTACAATAGAACTCAGGTTTTGGGAAAAGTTTACCAAGTTCGGCTCACTGGAGAAGTCACATCCTGTCCAATAACACCGGTATTTACCTGGGGTTTTTATGAATTCTGATAAGACAGCGAACCGTATCATAAGTATTTTCGAAGAATTGGGCGGTCACCTGATCTTTCTCAAGGAAACAGTTCGATGGACTTTTCGCCGTCCCTTTGATTACAAGAACATAATGCAGCAGATGCTGGAGATCGGTTACCGGTCACTGCCGGTAACCACCATTACCCTTTTCTTCACTGGTATGGTTATGGCTCTACAGATTGGCAAGGCCATGGATAAGCTGATGTCCGGCTCTTCGATTTTTATTGGCAGCGCGGTAACTATATCCATGTTCAGAGAGCTGTGCCCCGTGCTTACGGCACTGCTCCTGGCTGGGCGTGTGGGATCTGCAATTGCCGCAGAGATTGGCACCATGAAGGTGACAGAACAGATAGATGCCCTGGTTACACTGGATGCCAATCCCATACATTACCTTTCGGTTCCACGTTTTCTGGCATGCCTGTTGATGGTACCCACTCTTACAATTATTACAGACGTTGTGGGATCGCTTGGGGGAGCCTTCATTGCTCAATTTGGACTTGGAATAACATTTACAAAATACGTGGAGAATGTATTTCAATATCTTACCCTGGCCGATTTTCTCACGGGACTCTTTAAATCGGTGTTTTTTGGAATTGAAATTGCAATTATATCATGCTACCAGGGGTTTGCAACAAGGGGTGGGGCCGAGGGGGTAGGGAAGTCCACGATACAGGCTGTGGTGAAGTCATCGATGGCCATTCTTATTTCTGATTATTTTTTAACATATTTAATGCAACTGGTAGAATAACGCGGTTTTCCTTATTGTTGCAATAAAAAAATACTATTACATCGGGTTTTATAACTACACGTTGAATTATTATATTTCACCATTTAGTAAAAATGAAGGATGTCATGAAAAAGAAAAAAGAAGAGTTTATTAAGTTACTACGAAAAAATAAAGTTAGAAAAAAAGTCATAGAAGCATATGAGCAGGTAAAGCAGCTTGATTTTTTTGATGAAGCCTTCTCAAAGAAGCTGTATACAGAGCAACCTGTGCCCATCGGGTCGGGCAATATGAGCGATCCCCCTGTAGCACTTGCCAGGATGCTGCATTACCTTGATTTGAAAAAGACCTCTAAGGTGCTGGAGATTGGAACTGGTTCCGGGTATTCAACCGCGTTATTATCATTTATGGCTGAAGATGTGTTTAGTATTGAGTTCCTGGAAAACCTTGCACGTGAAGCCCGTCTTAAGATGAATAATGTTGATATTTCAAATGTACGGTTGTTTGCCGGAGACGGTTTTTACCTGGAGGATGAAATTGGACGTTTTGATGCAATTATTATTTGTGCAGCCTGCCAGAAACGTCCCATACCGTTAACGGCTCACCTTAAACCGGGGGGGAAGATGGTATTCCCCATGGGGCCTGCATACAGGCAACAGGTTGCTGTTATGAGCAACACCGTTGATGAAAATAGCGGTACTGCCTATCCTACGAAATTCCACGAGTTCTGTGAGTTCCCACTGGCTATTGGCCCCTTCGGCCTTGATATTAACAGGTTTAATATGGATGATTGAGGGTATGTATACTCTATCTTCTAAGCGTTACAATATTACCCGTCAGTAATGTTTGTGACCTTTCTCTGTTCGGAGTCTTCATCGGGCTTATAACAATACTTGCAGCCGTATATGAGAATCTTTTTGTTCTCCCCTTCTTTTACCTGTGAGGCATACAGTGCCTCGTACTTACTGAGACTGGCACCGCAGAGGGGACAGATGCGTTCCCGCGGAAAGGTATAGCTCCTGGCTGTGGTTTCACCTTTTTCGGGTTGCTGCACTGGTTTCTTTTCGGTGCCGGCAGGGGTTGTAGTTTTTTTCTGAAACTTCTCCCTGCTGTCTTCAACCAGCGAAAAAAGATACAGAAAAATTGCAACGCCGGCTACGAAGCCAATGAAATAGAGAAAGTATTCCATATTATACCTTTTTACCGTTTCCGTAATACAAAATTAGACATAACAGTTTTATCATATACGGGAGCGAAAGTGTAATCACTGAATACATCTATAAGTTCCAGTTTCTCTTCCCTGATAATCGGGGCTATTTCATCAACCTCGTAGATTCTCTGAACATGTGTTTCCATTGTAGACGTGCCATCAGGTTTTTGAAATGTCAGGTATGAATATACCAGTTTTTTCTTGTCGTCATATTCGTTGTCCCAGAGAATGCGTGTGCCTCCCGATGTGTACTTTGTAGTTTTTCCGTCAAAATTATTTAAGATATTATATTCAGATGTCATATCAAACATGAATATGCTGTACCTGTTCATTACCTCGCGGGTGTGTCGCAGCACCTTTCTGATATCGTCTATTGAGGTAAGATAGTTCATGGTATCGTGTACTGAAAAAATAAAGTCAAACTTTTGTTTCAGGGAGTATTGTGTAATATCACCACAAAAAATATGAAAATTCTTAAAGGCCCTTGCCCTGGCAACCCGTAACATTTCAATGGATCGGTCCATTCCGTATATATTGTAATTATCCCTTGAGAACTTCGCACCAAACCTGCCTGTACCGCACCCAAGTTCAAGCAGAAGGCTGGGTTCAAGAATGAAATTGTGCATAATGGATTTGAGATACTGGTACCATTTCTCGTAATCCACATGCCTGAGCATTGAGTCATATGCCGGTGCAAGGTCAGTATAGGGTTTCATGAAGGAGTTTTTACAATGTATGGCCGGAACGTCAACGGTTATTCTCGATTTTTTTCTGAAGGCGGTTGTGTCTCCTTGTGAAGCGATTATGCAGCATCTCTTTCCTTTCGTTGTCAAGTGGAGTTCCCTCAATGGAATAAAAACCACGATCAATAAGGTCAAATGCTGTTTGGCAATATTTGGATGCCTGTAAGTAGTCTTTTTCTATGTGTTCACTGTGCTTTGCCAGTTCTTCAAGAGAATAAAGTGACCTGTCCTCATTCCAGAATGTAATGGCCTGATCACGCATTCCTTTTCGTTTAAGGGCGGTACTGTACTTCTTGAATAGTGAGTGGTCCAGCAGTATGGAATGACCACAAAAATTAACGATATCGATAAACAGGTCGATATCCCTCCTATAGAGATGCCGTGCAATATTAAGATGGGTCATGTCTGGCAGCTTGTGGTAATCACCTTCCCGAACCACCTGGTACATACCATCTATAAATAGCAAAAGTGTGGCCATAGAGGTTATATCTACCTTGTTGTGCCGGATAACGTTTGCCAGCCTGGGGTCAGAGCCTTCTTTCTGGAAGGTGAAGAAAACATCGGGGATAAGCCAGCCCGGAATATCGTTCTCCCTGAAAATACCCAGGGATCGCTCTTCCATGGTTTTGAGTGAGCAGCTGTCGTATACCGATCGGAACATGGCACGACAGGGATGCAACAGGTCAACATTATGCATGTGCACTGGAAATCCCGGAACACGGTTGAGCCTGTAACGGATTTTGATAAGTGGTACATCAAAGCTTTTGCCATTGAACGTGACAAGGGAAGGAAATGAATGAAAATATTGCAGCAGGTCACGTAATATGGCTGCTTCTGATGAATAATCCTGCATGAAAAACTGTTCCACAACGAAATTATCTCCACTGACATACCCGATCCCGGTTAGAAAGGGGTAATTACCGGTTCCGGTGGACAGGGATGTGGTTTCAAGGTCGAAAAAAAGCAGTGAAGCCAGGTCGTACATCTCTCCCTGTCCCTGGAAGGCGGAGTATCCCCGCAATTGTGTATCACCGGATATGCCGGAATATTCAGGGAGAATGGTGTGCAGGGGGTAGGTCTCGGTGAATTTCCAGAATACCGAGCTGCCGTTAGTTATGCGGGCTCCACCAAGCGACTCGAGAAATACGACCGGGTCAGAGTGTTGGGCGGTTGCTTCAGTGGAGCTGTATATTTTGAGCTTGTCTTTCAGGTTCATATAGCAGTGTCCTGAGTACCTGTATAACCATGGATTTTGCGTTTCCGCTGTCATGGGGTATTGGCCCGATGCAGCCGGGGCATCCGTTTTCACAGGTACATCCGGCTATAACAGTTATTGATTCATTGATGATAGTATCTATAATATGATAAATTCTTTCGGAAATGCCAACGCCCCCGGGAGTAGAATCATAAATATATATTGCGGGTTCTCCACTGAAGCCTGACCGGGTCTGGTGCTGTACATGAATATCCGAAATGTCGCTTAATGTAAAAAGCGGGGCAATGTTTCGCAGTATATAGGCGATAGAATACAGTATCTCGCCGGCACCTTCCCTGCCTGCTGCCTGTTCGAGAAATGAGTTGTCAAAATCGATCCATACCGACGAGGTATGCATCTCGAGTTCGGGTAGAAATATTTTTCCCCATCCCAGGTTTTCATGTGAATTGAACTTGATCTTTTTGAACATGATTGCCTTGGTTCTGACGTTGAGCTCGCCAAGTGAGATTACAGCGTTGCCCATGCTTCGATACTGATGCTGTTCAAGAACATGAAGATCGGTTTTCTCCTCGGCGTCGGTGTAGTAATCCGATTCAATCTCGTGGCAGAAGGCTGTATGCCGTTCCCAGTCAAGTTTATCAATGTAATATTGGCGTCCCTGGTGAATGTAGATGGCGTCTTCATGTATCAGGGTGGGAGCGGAAGTATAGTCTACTTCACCTATCACGGTTGCATGGTCATGCTTGTCTACTATAACGAAGTTTTCATGTGACGCGGTGCGAAGTGATATCTCGTTTGCGGGATAGATATCGCTCATCCAGTGATATTTACCTTCGGCACTTTTAAGAATACCCATCTCTTCAAGGTATTCCAGCATCTCCCTGGTTGTGCTGAGATGATCCGCGAAACGTTCGTCGTAAGAAAAGGGGAGCTCAAAGGCAGCGCATTTTATGTGGTCCATCAAGATCAGGATGTTGTCAGGATTTATGGTTGCCGATTCGGGGTTGGACGAAAGAACGAACTCCGGGTTGGCAGCGATGTACTGGTCAAGGGGAGAACTGGTAGAAATCATGATAGACAGTGACGCGGTGCCACGCCTTCCGGCCCTTCCAAACTGTTGATGCAGGGATGAAATTGAACCGGGATAACCCACGGTAACTGCTGTGTCAAGCATACCGATGTCAATACCCAGCTCAAGGGCATTGGTGGAAACCACTCCCTGTATAGTGCTGTTACGCAGGCCTTTCTCGATGTTTCTTCTTTCACTGGGAAGAAATCCTCCCCTGTAGGCGGCAACTTTTTTACCCTGGCACTGCTTTTTCAGATAGGTGGCGATTATCTCTACCCTGAGCCTGCTTCGTGCAAATACAATTGTGGGAATTTTATTATTAAGTATCAGGGCTCCCACCTTTGCCGCTTCCTTGACTGCCGATGCCCTGATGCCAAGCTGACTGTTTACAACAGGTGGATTGTATATTACGTAATGTTTTTCTCCCCTGGGAGCGCCATTGTTGTCGATAAGGGTAAAATTGCGGTTCACCAGCTGCTCGGCATGTTCTTTCGGATTATGGATGGTGGCAGAGCAGCATATGAACTGGGGATTACTGCCGTAAAATGCGCATATGCGTTTCAGGCGCCTGATGAGGTTGGCGAAGTGACTGCCAAACACCCCCTTGTAGCTGTGAATCTCATCTATTACGATGAATTTCAAGTTCTCAAAAAGGTTCACCCATATGGTATGATGAGGAAGTATACCCGCATGCAGCATGTCGGGATTGGTAATGACGATATTTCCCGCAGAGCGTATGGCCTTCCTGGCAGACTGGGGTGTGTCACCGTCAAAAGTATAGGTTTTGATCTGGCATTCGGCGGTGTCGATAAGTTCCTGCAGTTCTGAAAGCTGGTCCTGTGACAGGGCCTTGGTGGGAAACAGGTACAATGCCCTGGCCTGGGAATCCCTGATCATTTGCTGCAGCACCGGGAAATTATAGGCAAGGGTTTTTCCCGACGCCGTTGGAGTGACGACGATCACATCTTCATTACGCATTACCGCGTCATATGCTTCACGCTGATGAGAGTATAGCTGCTCAATGCCACGATTCCTGTATACATCAACGATTTGCGAATCTGCCCCGGGGGGGAATGGGGCGAATTTCGGATCCACCGGCTCAACCGTCCACCATCGTGATACGTTCTCCATAAAGGAGTTCTGATTTTTGAGATACTCTATGAGTTGTTGTATATTCATGTCAACTTCCGTATACCATACATATGTTCTGTAATATAATACTTCATCCAGGGGGCAGATTTTGTCAACGTGATTTTTTTAATCATAACTCTTGAAAAAGATTCATCACAGAGTCTCAGAGGTACAGAGAAGGAATATATATTTTTTGTTTTATATCATGAGGAGAAAAGGCCTTTTCAGGCGGTATACTGCTTTGGTCTGGCACATAGACAATTATAAAAAAATCTTTTCTCTGTACCTCTGAGACTCTGTGGTGAAAGCATAGTGTGAGTTTCTATAAAAACAGGGTGAATGCCGGGTTATTTTAAATCTCGCTTTACTGCCCGCTGAAGCTCTCGGTCAGCTTCACGTTTTTGAATGGTTTTTCTCTTGTCGTAGGTTGTTTTACCTTTTCCTAGACCGAGTAGAATTTTTACCTTCCCGTTTTTAAAATATATTTTCAATGGGACAAGGGTGAGGCCTTTTTCCTTCAATTTTCCAGTAAGGCGTTTTAATTCCTGGCGATGCAGCAGCAATTTTCGCTCACGCGCAGGCTCATGATTGAACTGGTTGCCCATCTCGTATGGGGATATGGTCATGCCGATAATATACGCTTCACCGTCTTTTATTCGGGCGTAGGATTCCTGTATGCTTACTTTTTTTTGCCGTACTGACTTTACCTCTGTTCCCCTGAGCACAACCCCGGCCTCGATGGTTTCGAGTATTTCATACTCGAATCGGGCTTTTTTATTTTTTGCAACATCCATGAAACGATCTTCCATTCGGCTTACTCTCTTTAGTAATGTAATATTAATACAAAAATCTCACTGCTCAGGGGTACTCCATTCATGGAGCACCTTTTTTTTAATCCCTGCGCATGGCAATATAGCTTCCCGCTGCGATGAGTATAGTGCTTAACCACACAAACCAGATAAGGCGCTTAAAGGATACTTCAACCAGGGCACTGTCTGGAGGGATGAGGGTGTCTTTTGCCGGTTCAAGGTACAGCTGTACAACCCTGTCTGAGACATTGAAGTCTTCCAGGGAAAGTGTCCTTTTTGTCCCCGGCAGGGTGGTGTTTATTTTGTGACGCCCTTGATCCTTGAGAAAGGATATTCCTGGTGAAAGCATGTACGTGTTGTCATCGCGGGTTACCTGTAGTTTGGCAAATACCTTCACCTGTCCTTTCATCATCTTTATCCTGTCAACATCAAACCCAAGAAATTGTATTTCTACATCCTGTAACCGGGCACTTTCTGCCTGTGAAAGTACTACCGTTGTCAGCTTTTCCCTGCCTGGCACGTATTGTACTGGGGCTACGTACACGTCCTTGAAAAAACCGTAGTCAATATATGGTTCTCGATACAATGAGTTCATCTTCTCGTCAATGTAGTAGGATGTAGTTATCTCGTCTACGTTTCTTCCATGCTTGTAGGTAAACCGGAGGCTTGATTCTTTCTCATCGGTGATCCCCTTGAAGGTAAGCAGTATAGAATCTATCTTTGCCTCCCTGTTCTGCACCACTTCTTTTTGTACTGAATGTGAATGCAGGTTTGAAGCAATGATACCGATAACAAGCAGGGCAACCCCCATGTGTGCTACCCGTGATGCGGTTATGACCTGTGTATTTCCGGTTATAAGATTACTGATATTCTGGATGATGTGGAAGATTGCAAGTATGGTGAAAACATAGGCAACGACCTGTCCGGTATGCTGGATATTTAAAAGTACACCCAGGAGGATTGATACCAGGCCCGCTGTAACCAGGTATATCTTCGATTTCAATTTTCCAGTGAGTACCAGTGTGACTGCAATAAGCAGTCCAAGTATGAGAATACCCATGGGTATTGACAGGGTGTTGTAATATCCCGGTTGCACTGAAAATGGTTGTTCTGAAAAAACTCCACTTAACACGGGCATGGTGGTGCCAATAAGAATAAAAAGAGTATAAAAAAGTATGGTAAGCATGCCGTAGACAAGCAGATTGTCATATGACAAAAGTGATTCTGAAAGAGGCTTTGCTTTCATGGCCGACCATCGGCTTATAAAAAGAAATATACTTATGATAATATAAAAAAGTATGAAAAACAGGATGTGCATAGAATATCCCACATTGCCGAATGAATGCACAGAAAAATTTGACAGCACACCGCTTCGGGTCAGGAAGGTGCTGAGCAGTACCAGTATAAAAGAAGCAATAGCCAGTAACAGGTTGGTTCGTACCAGGGCACCCTTGCGACGCTGAATGATCAACCCGTGCTGCAGTACGACAAGCACCAGCCATGGGATGAGTGATGAGTTCTCAACCGGGTCCCATCCCCAGTATCCTCCCCAGCCAAGAACCTTGTATGCCCAGTATCCACCCATGAATATACCGATACCAAGTGTGAGAACGGTAAAGGCAACCCACCGGTGAGCACTTCTGAGCCAGTTGTTGAAATCTGAATGCATTATACCTGCAAGGGCGTAGCCGAATGGCACTGTTGCCGCCGCGTATCCCAGGAAAAGTACGGGGGGGTGAAGTATCATCCACGGATCCTGTAAAAGGGGATTTAGTCCGCTGCCGTCGGCGGGGATAAATCCTTCAGACTGGAAACCCGCAATGTAAGCGAATGGGCTTTTCATAACCAGGAGAATGAGAATGAACATCTGGGTAATGGTAATTACAAAAAGTAATATATTTTCGTAACGGTCGCGCATGCGTATTATGATTACCCCGATGAAAGAAAGAAGCAATGCCCAGAGAAGAAATGAACCTTCCTGGCCGCCCCAGAAGGCGGCTATCTTATAGAGAATGTAGAGGTCTTGAGATGAATAGTTGAATACGTACTGGTACTGAAAGCTGTTGGTGAGAAATGCAGCAAACAGCATGATAGTCGCGAAGGAAAGAAATGACCCGGATAGATAGAAAAGGCGATGAGAGGTCACCAGGGCCATACGGTTTCCGCCGGCACTCCTGGCAAGAAAAACCAGGGTGAGCACGGATATTATAAGTGATAGTAGTATCAGCAGTGTTCCAGTATTCATCATTTATTCTCCTTGGTGTATTTTGATGGGCACTTAACCAGCAGGCGGTCCGCGTCAAATGTCCGGGTGCCGCTGTTGTAGTTGCCCAGCGCAACCACCTGGGTGGCGTGGTCGAAATTCAGGGGCTTGGTGCCGGTGTGCACAACCTTTAACCGGCTGCCCTGTTCATCTTCCATAAAAAACGAAAATGATCCTTCATCATGCTGCACCGGTTTGGATTTTACCAGTTTCCCGATTACCTGTACGTACTGGCCAGAATTTCTAGCCTGGTCAAATGATACGTAGGGGGTCATCATATCACTCATCGAATAAAATGCAATACCCCCGAAAAAAAGGATGAGTACGGTGAGCAGAATATGTTTAGCTTTCATCGATTTTTTTCTCCAGTCTTGATATGGTAATGTGTAGATAGAACACGTAAGCGGCAATGCCAAGCCATATCACCATCACCACGGCCAGTACGGTATACAGGGCACTTTCCCGTGATGCCCCATTACCATCCAATACAGGAGAAACCGTTTCCATCCCTGATGTTACAGATGGTGTATCATGGGAGGGTACTGTTGCCATTACCGGAGAAAGAAGAAAAATGAATACCAGCAGTGCCAGGATTATTATATATCTATAATTTTTCATGATGTCGCTCCTCGATTCTTCTCTGCAATATTGCTGCCCGCAACTGCAGTGTGTAAAGGTATAGAAAGAACAGGGTAAATGATATCATTGAGAATATCAATGTGAGTTGCATGGCCGGATCCATGTTGATCTTGCGCTGGGCGTTGATAATGGGATCCGGATGCAGGGACGGGTATATCCGTGGAATTACGAATACCAGGAATGGTACAGTCACCATGGCGAACACAAGGTAGGCGGAGGCAAGTACGTCCCGCCTGGAATTCTCACGCATGGCGGAGTACAGGCTGAAATATGCAACATATATCAAAAAGAGCACCATTATGGAGGATTGCCGGGGATCCCAGTTCCAGTAGCTGCCCCAGCTGGCCTTTGCCCACATCGAGCCGGTTATAACAGTAATTACGCAGAATACCAGGCCCATGCGGGCGGCGTGGTAGGCCTTCAGTTCCAGGATGAAAAACCTGTTGTTGCGGTCCCACAGGTATAGAAGTGATGAGATACCTGATATCACGAAGGCAAGCACCGCTACCCATGCAACCGGTACGTGGAAATACAGTATACGGCTGGTTTCACCGAGTATCTCGGCGGGGGGTGCCCAGAGAAAGGCCAGCACTATTGATACGGGCATCAGCACGTAGAAAATGCTCATTATTAATGTATATACCATCTATATAACCTGTTATTTTAGGTATCCGTATTACGATATCACTTTGATAGTGGGTAAGCTTATTTGGTTACAGTATTCTCTGTAAAGCTAAAAATATGAAAAAATGATGTTATCCTTCATCCCATATAACCGGGAACAGCAGGTATGAAACTATCAGCAATGCCATGGAAAAAGCCCCAAGGAAAAGCACGCTGTTCCACGAAAAAATCAGTCCGCTGGTGATACTCCTGGTGGTGGCATCAATGGTTACCCATAATACGGGAAGTGTGACGGGAAAGGAGAGGATGGTGAAAAGAGACCCACGCCCCCCCGACTGTGATACGATGGCGGCAATGATGGTGGTTGCCGATGTGATGGCAATTCCTCCCGCAAGCATTGTAATAGTAAATTGTACGGGCTGTATAACCGTGATAGAAAGAAAGAAAACACAGAGGGGAACAATCAACATTTCAAGGAACATGAACACCGCCATGTTATACAGAAGCTTGGAAAGAAATACTGTCTCGGCGGACGAATGGAGCCTGAGAAACAGTGCGGTGGATTCTTCTTCTTCACGGGTGAATACATGTGATAGTGAATTCATGGCCGAAAAAAACAGGATTACCCAGAGAAATATTGCCTGTATGGCCGGCCTGATGGCGGTTCCACCCGTGGCGAAACTGATAGAAAGTGTGGTAATAAAGGCGAAAGCCACGGACACATTTATTGCATAGCGACCTCGAAATTCCACGCGGAAATCTTTGCGTATGCTGCTAAGAATGGTCTGTACCAAGATAGATGCTCCTTTCACACAGTCCTGCTTCAGTGGATTCGTTGGTGGCCATACACAGTATGATATCCGGGCGTACCTGGTCGAGGTAGGTGTAGATAATGTCCTTCCCCGTTGTATCCAGGTTTGACCCCGGTTCATCAAGGAAGAGTATACCCGGTGTACCAAGGGTGGCAACCAGGAGCTTCAGCCGCTGCAGCATGCCGGTTGAATACTGGGCAACCGGTTTATGCCTGTGAGAATAAAGGCCGAGAGCTTCCATCCTGTCATGAACATGATCTTCAGCCGGTGTGAACGTGTTAAAGGCAAAACGGATGTTCTCAATAGCTGTCAGTTCACGATAGGGCATAATGTCCGGTGAAACCATCCCGATATGTGAGAAAAGCTCCCGGCGGCCAATTATTTTCTGATCACGCTGGTACACCACCTTGCCCCTGTCGGGAGTTGCCAGCTTCGCCGTGATAGAGAGCAGGGTTGATTTCCCGGAACCGTTGGGACCGGTGATGGCCATGGACTGGCCGGTTACCAGGGAAAAGTGAATATTGCGAAAGAGAACAACGTTCCCAAATCGCTTGCCAATAGTATCAGCGGTTACCTGGTATGTTTGTTTCACCATAGCTTGATAGAACTTTACAGGGAAACGCTTGTTTTTTCTGCTTCCATTACAATAACGGGCAGCTTGATACGCTTTTCTTTCATTACCATGTCAACGCTCTTTTGTGAAGCAATGCGGTATAAAAACCTGGCCGAAATAGTTAGCTTCCCAGAGGTGCCTTCAGGCAGCATTATCTTTTCAACGGCGGTTTCACCTGGTTTTATCCTGTTGTCAGTCAGTATTTCCCTGGCTTTTGATATGTTTTGAATGACATTCCCTTTGCCGTCACCGAATACCGTGTGGTACATGATGGTATTTTCGGGCAGGTATCCCTTCGGGTCTGCCTTGCCGCTTGCATAGACCACCTTGCCTTTTTCGTTGGTGACGATGATTTCAAGCCACATCTGGCGAACGTCGGTAAGCCCGGTGGGGAGCTTGTGTCCTGCCCCGTTATTGGTGATCTTGATCTTGAAAATATTGTTTTTAATATCAGTGGTATCAAGTTCCAGCCTGGCCGCGTTCTGCAAACGTGAGACCGCCATGGCGGATTTTTCGTCATCACCAAAACTGGCAGGGACCACGCTGTTGCCTCCCACGAAATAATGGGTAAAAATATGTTCCCGCTCAGGTGCCCCGAATGCGGCGGTTCCGGGATTTTTGGGACGCGGGGTTGATCCGGTGGCGGGAACATCCGGACGGTGGTACATATGGCATCCCTGGCATGGTACGTGTGAATCAGGGTTGCCGGTGTTATAGGGGCTTGCAAGCCACTCTTCGTAGGTCGTTTCAAGTTTTGTGCCGAATTTTACATGATGGACGTCATGGCATGTGCCGCAAATTTTTGATTCAGTATGAAATTTTGAATACGCTGACTGGTGGTAACTTGACTCTGAATCCTTGAAAGGACCACGCTTGATACCGGGATCGGTATCGCCGTTGCCCGGGTCGTATTTGAACTGGGCGTTATAGAGTTTTCGGGCACCGATGATGGAATGACAATAATCACATTGAATGCCTTCCCTGGCGATATCGGGAAGGCGGTCTTCTTCTTCAAGCTCCTGTGTCACCGTTTTCGGGAAACCGCTGAGATATCCAACAGGAACGTGGCACTTCACGCATATCTCGGCTTCTGCAAGTTCGTCAGGATCGGTGCTGGCTTCATCTTTGAGTTGCTTCAGATAATAGCGGGCGAATTCCAGGTATACCGGGTCTTTCTGGGCAAGGTTATGCATGGAATTCTGCCATTGCTGATAAATAGTATCATGGCAACCACCGCATGTTACCGGGTCGATAAACCTGGACAGCTGGTAATGGGGGGTGGTGGCACAGGTGGTAAATATTCCGGAAGTAAGTAACACGATAATTGCAAACACGAAGGATAGCTTTTTCAGCCTCATAACAAGTGCTCCTGTTAAGATATTTCTTCTACAGTGAAACAGGTGTTTCGTTAGAGTGCAAGTAAAAAAAGCCCTCCCTTTTTACGGGAGGACTTTTGAATATACTATAACTGTTGTTTAGAAAAAAATAAATCAATAGCCTGAAAGTGAATAGTGATTTTTCCCGTCAGCATCGTAGCATGTGCCATTTCCGCATGATGATGAAAAAGTGCTTGGTGTGTCACAGCTGCTTCCCTTAACTTTTTCACATACTTCTTTTCCCCTTTTTCTATCAGCAAAGCTGTCGCCCTGTACACATACAACAATCTTCTTCCCGTTCTTTTCCCAGTCTCTGCCGTACATGCACTTGGAAATAACGGGGGTGACTGACGCTGCCAGGAAAAGCAGGGCAAGAATGCAACATGAGTATTTTTTCATGGATGATCCTCCATCATGATAAATAATTGTTGAACCGACAAGGTAAATATGATGAATTAACTGAGAATTAATTTCAAACACAAATTACATGAAATGTAAAAAAATATGAAAGTGTTGGGTTAATAATGAAACGATATGCTGTCATTGTCATGCTGCTTTCCCTTGCCGGGTTATCACTTTCGCTGCTGCTGCTGGTTGAGCAGTTCAACGACCCGGCATTGATCAATCAAACCGTGTGCGGCAATGGCTGGCAGAGCACATGCCTCGAGGTGACTGCAAGCAAATATTCGAAAATTGCCGGTGTGCCGCTGGCTGCACTGGGAGGGGTCTTTTTTGCATGGATTTTCCTGGTTGCTGTTGTGGCAATGACTGCTGACCGGGAATGGCAGCAGCGAACAGCCGGCATTATGATGATGGTGACCCTCCTTGCATTGCTGATTGACGTCTTCCTGGCCGGGGTGATGGTCAGCATGGGCGCTGCGTGTGAACTGTGCGTGGCAACCTACGTGGTAAACGCTGCACTTCTGGCTATCTTCTTTTTGTGGCTCAGGGCTGAAGGAATAGCGTATACAGGTATCCTGAAAAGATTTCTGCGGGATGCTTGTGATATTCTCACCAGGCGGCACCTTCGGTTCGCGGGGGGTGTGTTCATGTTGTTCTCAGTCAGTATCCTCCTCCTGGGTTCTGTCACATCGTTGCTGCTGGTGGAATACTATGGAGATGAGGTGCCGCCCCCCCGGGTTATTGAATCGTTCATGACGCAGTACAGGGATACCCCCCGTGAAAAATTGGACCTGCCGCAAAGCAGCCTGGTTATTGGAAATCCCGGCGCGAAGGTTGAAGTGGTGGTGTTCACAGATTTTCTCTGCTCGGCATGTTACCAGTTTTTCAGGGTTGAGCGATACCTGTTGTCCCTCTTCGGTGACCAGGTGGTGTTTCGGTATTATCATTACCCCCTTGATGCGGCATGTAATCCTGACGTGGATGTAACAATGTACCGGGGCTCATGCAGGGCTTCTGCCACGTTGCAGGCGGCCGCAGCCGTGGGTGCATTCAAGGATGTACTGCTTGCACATTTTACCAGTCATCATCGAATTGAGGAAATGTACGGGTCTCTTGCAGGCTATGATGAAATATACAGGGCCATGGGAATATCCAGGGAGATGGCACAGAAACTTGAAAGCGATGCAGAAAGGGGGGGGACAAAAAGGCGTATCCGCAGGGACGCAATGACCGCTGCCGGATTGTCAATCAACTCCACCCCCACCCTGTTTATCAACGGTTCCAGGATGGTGGGTGTTCCGCCGAAAGAATTTTTGAAGGCCGTGGTGGAATATGAATTGAAGAGATAAGTTACAGGCGTGCCCGATGTTCGGCTTCCTTTTTCTTAGGAAACTGACCGTTCCCTGTTCATTTCTTCCAGTACGCGGAGAATTTCAGGCAGCAGCTGTTTTTTTCGTGAAAGTACTCCGGGAAGGTCGAAGATGTTCTTCTCAATTCGCGGGTAACTCAGCTTTTTTTCTGCCTTTGGCATGTCGGTTGTGAGAAGTATGCTGTCTTCTTCCAAAATATTGGTTACCATCAGCATGGTCCAGTCGAGTTGCCTGTCACGGCGGATTTCTTCAAGGGCGTGAAAAAGACCCTCACGAACTTCATCCAGGTCGGACAGGGTTACCACCTCTACCTGCCCGATTCCTACTTTTATGCCGAACTCGGCATATTCCTTGAAGTCAGATGCCACCACTTTCTGCGGGTCCATGGTTTTCAGGGAGTCGGTGGAAGCGAACATATCATAGCCCAGTTTCTGATAATCGATTCCGGCAATTTCGGAAAGTTCCCTGATAGCGGCAACGTCCTCCCCCGTTGTGGTTGGTGATTTAAGTATGGCCGTATCTGAGAGGATCCCTGACATGAGCAGGCCGGCAATTGACGGGGGAATGTTCTGTTCATTGAACCGGTAAAGCTGGTATACCAGGGTACAGGTGCTTCCCACCGGTTTGGCGTACACGTAAATGGGGGTACGGGTGCGTATGGTGCCCAGGCGATGATGATCGATGATCTCAACAATTTCAGCGCTTTCGGCTCCATCAATGGCCTGCGACAACTCGTTATGATCGGTGAGAATGAGTTTGCGGGACTTTCGCTGTATGATGTCAGACCTGGTGATAATACCCACCAGCTTTTCCCCCTCAAGTACCGGCAGTCCCTTGTAATCAACCTGCATCAGCATTTCACGGGCGTGGTCGAGGTAATCATTTTCAGTTACCGATGGAAGATCTGTTGTCATAATTGATTTCACCGGGATGCTCAGGTTAAGCCGCCTGTGGGTATCGGCGGTATCTACCTGTGAAAGGTATACCCACCCCCGGTAATCGGAAAAATCGGCCTCGATTTCTTTTTTGTGTGTTACCCCGGTGATTATTATGGCGGGAAACTGGTTTTCAATAGCGAACTGAATTATGCCAGTACGGTTGCCGACAACCAGGATAGTTTTTTCTGGCTTCAGCTGTTTCATCAGCTCAATGGAACGTTCAAAATGCATGGCCCCGATAATGATCTCGGCCCTGAATTCCTCTGTTGTGCCCCGGGTAAAAAAGTGTCCGGGAATGACTTCGGGAAAGTTTTCAGGACGGATAAGGTATTCCGGTTTTTTGGTTATGTCCTCAGAGCCCAGCAGTTCGGTGACGGTAAGCTCGTAAAGGCTGACTATTCCCCTGAAAATATTGTTATCGCTGATAACCGGTACCAGGCGTATGCGCATCTCTTCTATGTATTGCAATACTTTGAATACGGGTTCGTTCTCATGTACAGAGATAACAGACTGGGTCATGGCGTCAACTACCCTGGGGTAGATATCCCTGACGAATTCAGGCGGAGTTATTTCAAGATGCTGGAAGATATATTTTGTCTGCCGGTTAAGATGGCCGCACCTTGCCGGCAGGTAGTTATTTTTACCGTCAATCGTGTTTTTAAGGCTGGCGTAGCAGTATGCCGAACACACAGAATCGGTATCAGGATTTTTGTGACCGGTCACGATGATGGTGCTCATTTTTTCCCTCGGAATTTTATTGTTCAGGCCCCTCAACTATGAGGATTGCTCTGGGGTACAGCAATGATACAAGGGCGTAGAGTTCCCACGCGAATGTTATAAACCCTCCGTATCCAAGTATTGGCATCTCAAACAACTTGACATGTCCCAAAATGGGAACGGTGTAATACCACTTTGTATGGGCCCAGAAATTCCAGAATTCCCAGAGGTAGCCGCAGGCCAGGCCTGCCAGGGTCAGGCCCACCAGGGATGTATAGTTGCCTTTCTGCATAGACCTGAGCAGTGAAGGTCCTCCAAGCAGGTAATTCAGGGGCTCAAGTATCATCACCAGTCCTGTCCAGACGAATGCGGCAGTATATTCTGCCAGGTAAGTATTGCGTGCCCATTCCAGCCAGAAGAAGAGGTCGGGGTCGGCTGCCCTTCCGCTGAAATACATGGAAAAGGGGATAATGGGTATTGCCAGGAAGAAAAAGCCCATCACGAAGAGGGTAACCAGCAGCCCCCGGGTGACCTTCAATGGTTTCCAGTGTATATCCTTCATTATAATTCGAATGATCCCGTATGTTAAAAGGACACCTGGAGTGATGGTGGCAAAAGACCAGGCATAGCCCAGGTAACGAAGTGAAAGGGGCTGGGCGAGGTGTATATAGTGCCAGTTAGAAAGAAAGATGTTGAACCATTCAAACATCCACCAGCTGATCACCGAGATGAGGGCAACAGGGAAGATTGCCCTGGTGGTAAGATAAGAAAACCCCCTTGCACCCCGCAGTATGGCATCGAATGCAAGGATGAGTCCCGTCCAGAGTACCGGCGTTGCCCACCTGGTGACACTGTCAACCTGGAAGATAAGGCATGCCTGCATAAACACAATGAGTGCTATTCCAGCGTAAAGATATAACGGTATGCGCCTGTTACCCATGGGTGCCTCCTTTTGTATATAAAACTATACAGGATGATGACAGTAAATGCAACAGTGAATGCCGGTTAGAAATGATTACAGTGCATCCAGGATGGTGCCTACAACACCTGACCTGTTCAGCGTGTAAAAGTGAAAACCCGGAATCCCCTGTTCTTGCAACTGGCGGCACTGGGTAATAGTGTACTGGATACCGGCCTGGCACATGTCATCCCGAGAATCACACTGTTCAAGGGAACGGGTAAGTGTGCCGGGTATTTTCGGCGCGCACATCTGGGTTACCTTCTCTATCTGGTTGAAATTAGTAACCGGCATTATTCCGGGAACAATTGGAACATCGATACCCGCAGCCCGTGCCCTGTCAACGAAGCGGAAAAAATCATCGTTGTCGAAAAAAAGCTGGGTAATAATAAAATCAGAGCCGGCATCAACCTTTTTCTTGAGGTTGGCGATGTCAGTGGCAATATCCGGGGCTTCAATGTGTCCCTCGGGATATCCCGCCACTCCGATGGTGAAACCATCGATATCACGAATGTATTCCACAAGTTCATTGGCGTACGAAAAGCCGTCAGGGTGTGGTGTAAACGAGACTTCACCTGATGGGGGATCGCCGCGAAGGGCCATAATATTTCTGATGCCAAGTTTTTTTACGTGTTCAAGGTATTCACGGATCTCTTCGCGTCCTGAACCAACACAGGTGAAATGTACAAGCGGCATCATTTTCAGCTGATCCTGTATAATCAGGGCAATTTCAAGGGTTTTCTCACGGGTGGATCCACCCGCCCCGTAGGTGACGGATATAAAACCCGGGTTGTATTTTTTAAGGTCAGTAAGAGCCGAGATGAGATTCTGCATTCCCTTTTCTGTCTTTGGTGGGAAAACCTCGAATGAAATGACCTGTTCTTGTTGATATTTTTTTGCGATGTCCATATATTGTTTTAACCAGAATAGTATTTGTATAGCATGTAATGAAAATATGCCGGTAATTGCAATATAATTTTTTCAGTAAGTTTTTTTGTTTTACAAATAGAACATACAATACTACTATAGGCAAACACCCATCTTTAATAATATCTAACTTTATTATACATGTAAAATTATTTGTTCCTGTGCCAGATTTTCAGTATGTTTTTTGATTAAAAGTGATTTGCTGATGTTGCTCGAAGGAAAAAAGTGTGAGAAGGAGGATGGCATGAAATACCTTATCAGTATTACGGGAATTGTCATTGCTGTTTTGTTTATAGCCAGCATGGCATTCGCTGAAATTCGTGTTATTTCAGTTAAAGGTGATGCGGCATATAAAAAATCGGGGAAGTGGTTAAACCTGCGCAAAGGGCAGAAACTGGGTGACGGTACACTGATAAGTACCGGTGCGGGGTCTCGTGCGGTTCTTGCCGTTGACAAAAGTATGTTACGGGTGAAACAGTTGACCACCATGAAAGTATACGCCCACAAGATAACGAAAAAAGGATCTAACACGCATGTGGGTATCAAGTACGGGTCAATCAATGCCCGTATCAAGCGTGTTGGTAAATTGAAAACCAGGTTCAAGGTGAGTACGCCTGTTGCCACATCCAGTGTGCGGGGAACCGAAGAAAATATCTTTTATGGGGTTAGAACGGGAATGCTGGTGCATGCGCCAAGCGGCACGGTCTGGGCCGGCAATAATAAGGGTGTTTTCACCCGGCTGACCGGTGACAGAAAGTTCAACCTGCCTGCTGGAAAGGGTGCCCCACGTCCGTTGTTATGGTGGCTGCAGGATAAATCATGGATACCCATTTATCCCGACAACCTTACTGATGCTGAGAAAGATTTCTTCAATAACTTCGGCGGTGACCTGGGTGCAGGACCACAGAATCCCGGGGATGTATTGGATCAGCAGCTTGAAGGGATGGCCTCGGTTAACCTGATTGTCAACTGGATAGAATAGGGGGAGGACATGAGGAAGGTGCAGGTATTACTGATTATACTCCTGTTTCCGGCAATTCTTTTCGCCCAGGGAGCAGCCAACGTGGCCCTCATAAACGAGATAGCCGATAAACCGGTGGTGAATACGGGGGAGGCGGTAAGCATGTTCGTGCTGATTCTTGATGAGCGTAACCGGGGGTTTGACGCGAATGTGGCCACACTGAAAAAAAGAAATATTGTGAAAGATGAAAATCTTGCAGAGAATGATCCCATCAGACAGGGGCAACTGGCCCGTATGATCGCAAGATACCTTGATTTGAATGATTCACTCATGTATTTTCTTATCCCCTCAAACAGGTATGCCTTCAGGGCCTGTGTGGCCAATAATATCATGGCACATGAGGCGGGTGAGTGGAACCTCTTAAGCGGGGGAGAACTTGTTGAGATCATGTCAAAGGTGTCGGTGCTGGCCGGGGGAGGTGAAGAATGAAACGGTTGTTATCATTCATGCTGATGTTGTTCGTGTTCACCTTTATAACCGGAGCATCATGGGCACAGGAAGAGGTTGGTACCCCTGGTGAAGAGCTTTTCCCGGAATTCCAGGTTGACGAGGACATGCAGAAACTGAAACCTGCCGTGCAGCCATTCATACCCCAATACGGGGGATGGGTTACCTCTACGGTTCTTGACGAACGTCAAGAGGGAACCACGCTGACCACGTCCCTCACCCAGGTTCGGCTATGGCTGCAGATGGCTTTTTCAGAAAACGTATTCATGTATGTCAGGGGAAGAGATATATACCTGGCTGAATTATACCAGGAATACCGTGATATTGAGAACGATAATTCAGTGGACCTTGACCTTGGATATATTGGATTCAGAAGTGATGACAGCACCCTGCAGCTGTTCCTCGGAAGAAAATATTTTCTTGTGGGAACAGGACTGGTGATGAATGACCGGGCCGACGGGGCAGAGGTGAAACTGTATTCATCCATAGTAAACCTTAAGTTGTTTGGTGCATACACGGGCTTTTTCCAGGAGGACACCAATCCATACAACCTGAGTACCAGGGATTATTCTGATGGTGCAAAACGGGTATTCGCGGGTGGAACCCTGTCACGGGGCATCGGTAACCAGGAGATTTATGTCCTTGGGGTTGCACAGGTGGACATGGGTGACCAGGAGAGCGACCGCAAGAGCCGTTACCAGTCACAGTATTATGGTCTGGGTGTCAGGGGAGTTATATCTGATTCGCTGGATTATTACGCGGAAGGCGTGTATGAAATGGGTACCAGTTATACTACAGGTAACGAGGAATCAGACATGCAGGCCTTCGCGGCACAGGCGGGGGTGAACTGGTTTCTGCCATACCAGTTGAATCCCTCACTTATATTTCAGTATGCCTTCGGATCCGGCGATGAAGACAAGACAAGCTACATGGACCCACGGGCAAATGTGCGGGGAAATGATACGGGCTTTCTCGGTTTCGGAACCTACGTGGGGGGATACGCTCTCAGGCCGCAGCTTGCCAACCTGCACGTGATACGGGGCGGGGGGTCATTTACCCCGTTTTCGGGTATGGAGCAGTTCTGGCTGCAGCGCCTTTCCCTTACCGCCAAGTACAGTTACTACATGAAACATCGGGTCACGGGAACAATCAACAGCGGGGAAGCATCCGAGCCCGAGCGGTTCGTTGGTCACGGAGGCGACCTGCTTCTCAGGTGGAAAATATTGTATGATTTTTCCATCTTTGCCGGGTACGCGGTGTTTCTCCCGGGAGACGCATTCCCGGACAGCGCTGATAACAGAACATTCGCCATGGGCGGTGTAACGCTGGTATTTTAATGGTACATAATGACGGGGCATCCCTTCTTTTCCCGGTTGTCCCGTCATGCTGATTCAATAACCTTTCGATAAAGCTTTTATAAATTTCTTGACAGTTGCGACATTATATGAAATCATTTTTTAAAAT